>SLMY01000123.1 GCA_007133255.1 Clostridiales bacterium | reverse complement strand
TGACGCAGTTGACGGCGCTGCAAACGACGGCTATGGATAACTGAATTGATAATGCCGCCCAGCAGCAAAATATTACAGCATAGATAAATCCAGACCATTAAAAGGATCAACCCGGCGATGCTGCCATATAACCTGGCGAAGCGGTCAAAATTATTTACGTACCATGAAAAGCCCATAGTCAGTACGATCCATCCGCACGTCGAAAAAAACGCGCCGGGAACAGCCTGAAGAAAACGTTGCTTTTTGTAGGCTACAATCATATAAAGCAATGTGAAAACAATAAAAAGTGTGGTAAATGATGCCGCGAAGCGTAATACTTCCAGCAATGATCCAGCAAGCACATCGTGCTGGATCCATTCTCTAAGCTGGCTGATCAGTAGGCCGCCAAACCCGATCAGGACCAGCAGCAACAGGATGCCGACACCTATAAGCAAAGTAAAGACAAGCCCCAGACCACGAAGGATAATAAAAGAATGCGTCCGTTCTTCATCATAGGCCCTGTCTAATCCGCGGATCAGAACAGTGAATCCATTCGACGACGCCCATATGACACCAACCATACTAAATGATAACAGTGTCAGGTTACTGCTTTCCAAGGTCTCAATCAAAAAAGTCTCAATCGTATTAAATAAGGGGTTGGGCACAATCTCAGCAATTTCTGAAAGTAAAGATTCTGCCAGTGCCCGCTGCCGGCCGATAATCCCAAGCACACCAACAATAAAAATTAAAAACGGGAAAACCGCGAGAATAATGAAGTAAGCTGATTCCGCGGCCAAAGAAGGAATCCGCTGCTCCTGAAAGCTTGTAAAAATATCATACAGCGCACCAAGAACGGGTTTTCGGGTTAACTGCCCTTGTTTATCCTTAAGATATTGTTTGCCTGCCATTGCCTTTTTTTTAAGCTTTTCTACCATCATGAGATCCTTTGCACTTAACTATGACTTCTATCAATATATGTATTTTTTCTGCCAAGTTATGATATTACTTTACACTGAAGCTGAAAAAAATACCAGTAACGCACAGACAAATGTGCAAAAATATCCAAAACATGCGATACTGATAGATATGAGATGAAGTGATGACAGGAGTCATATGATTGATCTGGGATATTTTTTGCTTACTTTATTAATCGCTTCAGCAGGAGGTTTCATTGGCTATAAACTGAAACTACCTGCTGGCACTATGCTGGGCGCGATGGCCCTGGTTATTGCTTTTAATCTGATGACTGATCGTGCCTTCCTGCCGAGTAACTCAAGAGTTGTTCTGCAAATTATGGCTGGCGCTGTGCTGGGTGCCGGGATCAGCAAACGTGATGTCTTTATGCTGCGTCACGTTATCAAGCCATCAATCATCCTGATTACCAGCATGATTTTCATAAACCTGGTTTTTGGATATCTGATGCACCGCTTTGGGGGTCTGGACTTGAAAACGGCCTTTTTCGCGACAGCGCCAGGCGGGTTAACCGATATGTCTTTGATAGCTGATGAAATCGGAGCCGATATGATCCAGGTGTCCAGCCTGCAGCTTTTTCGTATTTTATTCATTTTCGCGATTTTACCTTTTCTTTTTCGAAGGATTATCAAGAAGAGAAGCAATCAGAAACAACTGGACACAAATTCAAAAAAATCTGAATCATCGAGACTTCAGTATCTGGGCGGGTATTCAGATTCTGCTGAACGTCAATCTTCACTGGAAAATCCAGTGAAGCCCTGCCTTGGCAGCAAAGGCCTTGATAGACAAACTGTCGAAATAAAGAAAGAAAAAACACAAGCAGCTAAGAAGAATGGCCCATCGCGCCTAACCTGCCTGCCGATTACGCTTGTTGCGGCAGCATGCGGCGGACTCCTCCTTTGGTACCTTGGCGTGAACGCCGGAGCTCTGATCGGATCTATGCTTGCTGTAGCAGGACTAAATGTTTTAACAAAATATGCTTCTTGTCCTTCTTTCCTGCGCGTTGGTGTTCAGACAGCGGCAGGTGCTTTTATTGGTCAGAATTTGAACAAAGATGGCTTGCAGTCACTTTTGCTGCTTGGTATTCCTATGCTGATCATGATTGTCCTCATCTTAACCTACACGTTACTCGTTTCATCACTCATGAGCCGTTTTACGAGGTTGGATCCGATCACCAGCCTGGTTGCCAGTTCTCCAGGTGGTTTACAGGAGATGGCCTTGATCGCTGAAGATCTCAAAGGTGATCCAGCCCAGGTTATTGTTCTGCAGATGCTGCGTCTGATGACTGTGATCGCGTTTTTTCCAACCATTTTGATAGCGGTTGCCAGTTTATTGTCATAACCAGTTTTAAAGAAGGATGTGTTAGCATGGTCATAAACAAAAAACAACTAACCCGACAATTAACAGATATGAAGCTGAATCGACAAGATACAATTCTGATTCATTCTTCAATGAAAGCAATTGGACCTGTTGAAGATGGTCCTGAGGGCGTGATTGACGTACTGATGGATTATTTTCAGAAAGGTCTTCTGATTCTTCCAACACATACCTGGTCACAGATCAACGCCAAGAACCCGATTTTTGATCCGCTGCACGAGCCTTCATGTGTTGGTCTTCTGACAAATATTTTCAGAGAAAGACATGAGGTATACCGTTCCTGGCATCCCACGCATTCAGTAGGCGCTTTTGGTAAGGAAGCAAAAGCCTATGTTGCCGGAGAAGAACATGTGGATACACCTTGCCCAAGACACGGCTGCTGGGGAAAATTAATTGATCTCAAGGCAAAAATCATGTTTCTGGGCTGCGGCCTGAAAAATAACACTTTTCTGCACGGCGTTGAAGAATGGCACAATATTCCCGGCAGAATCAGCAGCGAATGGGAGCCGCTGAAAATCCGCAGACCTGACGGTTCGCTGATGGACAGACCCATGCGAAGACATGAAGCTCCGGCCGCCCAAAACGGTGTTTCAGATCATTACGATAAAATGGAACCACTTCTCAAAGCAGCCGGCTACGCTTATAACGGAAGTTTTGGCAAAGCAAACTGTGTTGTCTGCGATGCTGAAGGCATGGACGCGTTAACGGGTGCTTACCTTGCTCATGATCAGGATTTATTTTTGGATGATCGTCCTGTTTCATTTCTTCCCTTATAAAGACACTGTCAGTTTCAATCTTCGGCAGCAGAAACTGTAAAACAGATAACCGCTGTCCAAATTACTAATAACACTTTGAAAAGAGCCGGGTACTAACCCGGCTCCTGGTATTTATCTTTGATAATGACAGCGATTGCGCGGCCGTTAGTAGCGAAGCAGCGCGATTGTATTAGCATCTTCTCCCATTTCTTCATCTGACATGACAAAAACTTGTCCACCGCTGTTCAGTGTTTTTTGAGCGGCCAGATCGAGAAGGTCATCAACGCCCAATTCATTTTTTTCCTCAGGTTCAGCTTTTTTAATCGCTCCGCTTTCTTCATCGTACCAGCCAAGGAGACTCGCCTTGTTATTAATAAAGAGCGCTTCAACTCTGCCATGCGCTAATGCCGCGAAGATCAGACGGATATCTGTTACAACCCTCTTTGTGCCGTGCAGGTTACCGCAGGTATCCCAGGCTTTATCTCTGGCTCTGGTAAAGATTGGTTTAACAAGTGACCAGGCCTGCTGTCGCAGTTGATCAGGTTTCGTCAGATCCGGAGAGCCTGACAGGTGCTGATCCATAATGTGGCCTGCTTTGGCGACATGTTTATAAATGGGATGCAGATAGTCTACACAAGCCAGAATAATGGGAGTATACGGATCGGTCAGCGATTTGCTCAGCGACGCGTCAATTTGTCTGAAATACTCTTCTATTCTGCTTTTCGCGCCATCTTTTTGAGAGCTGGAACCCCCGTGGAACACTGTTGCCTGGCTGCCTGCTGACGAATGATGCTGCAGCTGCTTTTCCTCTTCATATTGATCATAGAT
>SLMY01000166.1 GCA_007133255.1 Clostridiales bacterium | reverse complement strand
CTGCAATGTGCTTTTTCCAGCGCCTGAGGGACCCAGAAAACCGAATATTTTTCCTCGCTCTACAGAAAACGCGACATTATCAATAAATGGTTGTGCTGTGTAGCTAAAGGACAAATCCTTTACTTCTATCATGATTATTGTCATTCCTTTCGTTGTGCCCAAGGCATAGTACAATATTAAAATAGCATGATGAAATGGTTGTTTCCTCCCCAAAAAGAGTGATTTTATTGGCAAATGGATGATCATTCAATTCTGAAAACTAAAATAGGAATCAATTGCCAGCAGCAGAAAGCCAGTCTGTCAGCATGAACGTTATAAACCTAGTTCCCGTGCCCGAATGGATGCCTGGACCCGGGAATTGACATCAAGCTTTCGCATCAAATGGGCGACATGGCTTTTGACTGTTTCCTTGGAAATGAAAAGCTCAGCGCTGATTTGCAGGTTGGTACGCCCGGCAACAATCAGCTTCAGTACCTCACGTTCGCGTGGTGTGAGGGGCTCAGATAATGTTTTCGACGGTGCCTGATTATATGCTAAACACGAAACTGATTCTTCTTTATTGCTGATATCATGTGAAAAAAGATGCAGCAAAGTATCTGCACCAGGGTTCTTACGCTTGGCAAGCATCCTAAGCACCGGTTTTACAACCGGTCCGTCAATAAGAACATACCCGGGTGTAGACGCGATCATCCACTCGCTTATAAGCGGGTTGGCGACTGCAAAAGCGTTTTCGGGATTTCCCTGATCCATGAACAAACGAGCTTGTAATAGCTGAGCGCTTCCGCCGATATGAGCCATAGGAAGTTGAATTTCCAGCTTCGCGGCTTTTTCAAGGATTACAGCGGCGTCAGCTTGATGACTGGTTAACAACGCGATCAGTCCCTGCAAATGGCTGGACAGATATTCCGTCAGCAAATAGCTGCCGTCCAAAGCCGCTAGTCTTTGCTGCATGATCACAGCTTCAGCAAATTGTCCCAGCAAAGCTAAAGCACGTCCGGCAGCGTGCAGATAGAACATATTGATCCCCTTGCTGCTCAATCCGTCTTTCTTTGTATGCTGGACTAGTTTATTCACCGCCTGCCATGCTGCCTCTTTTTTACCCGCGGCCAGATAAAGCACTGACAGCAGCAAAGGTAAATCGTTACCTACAAAGGGGAATCCTCCCAGACGCTGCCGCAGGTCTGTGGCTGCTTCAGCCTTGTTCAGGGCTTCCTCTGTCTTGCCGCGCAAAAGTAAAGTCCAGGCTTCCAGTTCTTGCGCGCCCAGACTCCACGCGGTGTCCGGCAAAGCCAAGCTGGCTACTTCGCCAAAATAGTTTTCAGCTGCCTGCAGACAGCCAGGCATGACAATCATAGGAGCCGTTGTATAAGTAATGCCGACAATGTCCGCCCTCCGGTCACCGGTGGCACTTGGAATTGCCAGGCCTTCTTGTATATGTGTACTGGCAGCTTCCCAATGACCCTCATACATATTCAGCCAGGCTTGGGCAAGCCGGGTCGCGACTTGTCCCATTGGACGAAGTGGCAGCTTCAAGGCTCGCTCCACATATGAAGCTGCAGCTTTCCTGTCATTGTTGTGATAACTCAAGGTAATCAAAGAAGTAAGCGCGTCACCTTCACCATCAGCATCACCTTCATTAACAAAGGCATCCCTCGCTTGCTTCAATAGTCTGCCGGCAGCGGTATATCCGCCTCGATGGATTTCGCATCGAGCCAATAATACAGTCAGATGGGTGTAGCTGCTGCGTATTTGAGCAGGCATGCTTCCATACCATTGCCGAACCGTTTCGGCCATGCCGCGATAAAGCAGTTCCATACCGGATTTGACCATCAACTGCGCAGCCTGATCCCACAAACCGGCCGAAAAGTAGTGGGATATAGCTCGGCCGGGTGTTGTTTGAACCAAAGCAGCCTTTCGATGCAGCTCAACAATATCATCCCTGCTAAACTCACTTTCCATCCGCATTTTCAGCAAACGGGCAAACAGAGCATGGTAGCGGTAAACCGGTTCGCCACCCATATCAGTCTTGATTGAGGCAATTGCCAGATTGCTCTTGTACAACCCATCCAGCACCTGAACAGCATCCCTCCTGCCAGTGACAGCTTGACAAGCTCCTGGCGTCATTTCTGCAAGAATGGAGGTCTGCAAGAGAAAACGACGGACGTCTTCGGGCAGGTTAAGCAGTATCTCCTCAGCTAAAAAATCCAGTACCTGCCGATCCGTGTTTGTTATAGCATCCATGAGCTGGGTTCGATCTTCCTGGTCTCCCAAACGCCCCAAAGGACCAGAAAGCAAGCACAAAATACCAGGCCAGCCTTCTGTTCGTGCTTGAAGGGCATCCACTTCATCTTTGGAGAGACGCAGTTTCAAAGTATCGTTAAGCAGTTGCTGAGCTTCATTGTTGTTGAAACTTAGGTCGGCACGACGTAGTTCACCTAATTGCCTGCGGACAGCCAACCGCGCTAGCCGCAAGGGCGGATCATATCGCGTACTCATAACTATGTGCAGGTTGGGAGGTAGCTTCTCAAGCATATAATCCAAAGTGGCATGAATCATGGGTTCCGTAATATAGTGCAGATCATCGAGTACCAGGATGAGGGGTTCAGGCAGGTAATGTGTAATGTCATTTAACAGTATATTCATCGCACGCTTCAAGCCGGCTTTCGATACTTCACCACCGGAAATCAAAGGCCAGATCAAATGGCCACAGTCTGGGTGTAGGCGCTGCAGTGATGCGGTCAGTAATCCTATAAACCCAATTGGATCATTATCTTCTGTATCCAAGGTAATCCAAGCCAATGGGTAATTCGGCAGCAGTGAGGGCAAAGCTGACAAAATGGTTGTTTTGCCATAACCCGCCGGTGCCGAGAGAAGGGTCAGGGGAAACGAACCAGCAAAGTAAGAAAGCTTCTCTTGCAAATGAGGTCGTTGAATGGTATCCATTCTAACGAGTGGCGGATACAGCTTCGTTGCTGCATACCATTCTGAATGTCTGCTTTGACTGCTAATAGGTTTTACCCCCCAATATCATCTTACTTGCCTGGCCGGAAAATGAGAGTCAAATTCGAACTGATTTTTTTGAGTTCACTTATTTTTGAAGATATTATATCATTTTTTTATAGTGTTTTTGATCTATTACTGTATTATGCAAAACATGAAACTTTATTAGGCAATATATTAACCTATATTGATCGAACAATCTACAATACCTGCTGCCCGAACCCGGTAACATTTATGAGAAAATCTTATTTTCTGTTGCATAAATATAAAGACAAATATTATATGCGAGTTGAGATTTTCAGGTAACATTTCTAACATTTTCAAGATAATCGGTTTCTTTCTTGTCTGGAGCTTTTGTTTCGAACCTCAACTAAAAAAGAAAACCCTTGAAACGCTATTTTCAAGGATTTTCTTTAATCTGGCGGAGGGCAAGAGATTTGAACTCTCGTTACGCTATTAACGCAAACACGATTTCCAATCGTGCGCCTTAAGCCGCTCGGCCAACCCTCCGTATGTCACCTATTCAATTAGAGACTGATAGTTTTTTGCTTATCAGCAAAGGAAATATTATCATTGACTGCTTCAAAAGTCAAATAACTTTATCGAATTATCTTCTTGAGATCAGGCTATAGCTGATTGATAATCCCCATTGTGTATGCGATAATTTTAACGTGATGATCAACTAACAGAAACGGCTAAGATGATAAGCGATTGACAGTCTTATGAGCATAAGTATCAGGATCACGATGTAATTATCTCCCTATATAATAAGCTGATAGATGAGGGGCGTGACTATGGAATTCAATTTATCTGCAGGACTTTTCTCTGAAGAACAGAAATTCGAGCCTTTTCAGGAACAAGAACTCTACGACACAATTATTATTGGAGCTGGCCCGGCCGGATTAACCGCGGCTGTTTACTGCATGCG
>SLMY01000219.1 GCA_007133255.1 Clostridiales bacterium | reverse complement strand
AAGGCGTTTCACTGATAACCTTGTCTGAATCAACAGCTGCAGCTGTTCTTATTTTCAAGACTTTCAGCTGTTCATGCCAGTCAATTTTTACCTGGACATCTATTTTTGCCTGGCCGTGATACAGAACATAGTCCTGACGGATGTGACTATTCTGGTACATACCTTTTACCCGGATAACTGTTCTGACAGGCCCTGTTTCTATACAAGCGGCATCAGGCATTTCTATCAACTGCAGGAGTTCATCATATCGTTCAACTCCATGGCTCCATGTGTCACTGTTATCATCATATACAGCAGGTTGTCCTGCCGGACCACTCAGCATTTCTCGATTCTGACGTTTATCGTAAATCGATTCTATCCAGCCTGTTTTTTTACTGACACAATATTTGATAAACTGATTCTCAACTGTAATACAGGCATTATTTTCTTGAACGGCTTTCATCTTATCCTGACTGCATGTCAGCACTGCTGTTTTTACTTGTTTTAGTGTAAACACAGCATAGCCAAAGCCAGGCAGATCGGCGATGAAACTGATACGTTTCTTTTCACTGGCTGTCGCATGAGGCTGAATCCACTGAAACGCCACTTCTTGACTATCAGCGTCAACCAAAATTACATCCTTGGAGCGAGCAGAAAATTCTGCTTCAACCGGAACGCCAGCTGGCCATGCATGTGGATTAAAGACAACAAAGTATTTATGCCGGGTTGAACTGGTCAGATTAATGCGCCATGATATTTTCTGCGCAGCAGCGTTCTCAGCCCGCTGCGCAATGGCCATAGCCTCGTGATATGTAATTTCTGCATCCTGATAGGCGCATTCAAGGCTGGTACCGGCCAGGATATCATGGAACTGATTAAATAAGACGTTCTTCCAGGCTCTGTCAAATTCTTCCGGCCAGGCCAGATCTGTGCTCATACCAGCCATGGCTGATATTTTTTCAGCTCTGAGCAGCGCCTGCTCAGATTTTCTGTTCAGGTGCTTTATTCTACTGTGAGCGCTATAACAACCCTTTGCATGAAACTGCAGATCATCAGCTAAAACAGGCCATTGTTTCTGTTGCTCAGCTGTTTCATTGAAAAAACGCTCCATGACAGACATTGTTACTTGTTTACAGTCATGTTCCTGGTCATACTTGAGAATGTCTTTGATTGAAGCGATTGTGGGTCCACCCCCATGATTACCAACACCATAGAAACACATCATCTGATCTGACCGCGGGCCAATCTGATCAATTGTCTTCTGGATATGTCCGACAAGATCCGGGCCCTCTCCATTATAAGAATCAACAATTCTGAAGGCGGGAATCTGACTGCCATCAGGGGACTGCCACATAAACAGATCTGATTCCAGTGTTTTCTCATTGATGCCCGGCCGCATAAATACATAAGCATCCAGGCCGCTTTTACGCAAGATTTGCGGCAGCATCGCCGCATGTCCAAAACTGTCAGGATTAAAGCAGATTTTTGCCGTCCGACCGAATTTCTGTTTGAAATAACTCTGCCCATATAAGGCATGCCTGACAAACGATTCACCTGAAGGTATATTACAGTCCGGCTCAACCCACCAGCCGCCGGCAATTTCCCAGCGGCCTTCCTGGACTCTTTGTTTTATTTCAGCGAACATCTCAGGTTCATTTTGCTCTATCCATTCATAAAACGCGGCAGAACTCGATGTGAAATAAAACTGATCAAATTCATTCATCCTGTCAAGCGCTGATCTGAATGTCGCTTTAATCTCCTGATACCCTTCACGCCATGTCCAGAGCCAGACAGGATCAATATGGGCATGGCCAATCATATGTACTTTCTGCTTTACCTGCTGTTCCATAATTACCTCACTCAATATCAGGAAATATTTCATCAGCTTCATATTTTGTTCAATTTATTAATTGTGATTCATTCAGTCTCCGTCGGTGAAGAACTCATTTTCCAGCATCAGGCATAATGTATGATAAACAGGCAGATGGTATTCCTGCACTTTATACGTTTCAGTCTCTGGTACTGCTAACGTCACATCACTGCCGGCTTTTTTTGAAATTCCAGCCGCTCCGGTCAGGGAAATTGTTTTGCCGCCCATGGCCGTGGCAACCTGAAGCGCTTTAATAATATTGTCTGATTTCCCTGATGTTGATATCGCGATCAGTACATCACCTGACTGCATATAGCCACTCAGCTGCTGCGCGTATATCATTGACGGATCGACATCGTTCATAAAAGCCGTCACCAGGGCTGTTTCTCCTGCTAGAGCATGTGCGGGAAGAGCGCCCTGTAAATGAGATATCAGATGGTTTGCCTCATCCGGATAAAGACTGCGCAGATTGTCTGCCAGCTGCTGATTGACTGGTCTTTTCAGGACAAATGATTTCATCAGTTCTCCGACTATATGCTGCGCGTCCGCGGCGCTGCCGCCATTACCACACACATATACACGATGACCTGTCTTAAAACAAATTACCAGAAGACCAAACGCGGCTTTCATTTCGCCGCTGATCGCTGCCAGGTGCGGATATCGGCTGAACATGTCCTTCAAAATTTTTTCTGTTGATGTCTTCATATGTTTCGGAGTTCTTAAAACACATAACTTGTGCCTTGAAACAGAACCCTGCTACACCACCCTTCTTTCGACATTTTTATTGATTTGAATGATAGTAGGCAGCTGCTGCCGCTCCGTAATCACCCACATTCACGCCGAGTCCAGCAGGCACAATATCGCATATTCCAGCAGATCTGGCTAATGCTTCCTTCGCGATCACATCTTTTATTTTGTCGGCCAGAAGATCTGCGTCGTGAATATAAATTGTCCCGAGAATGATTCTCTGCGGATTCAGCAGATCAATCAAAACTGCCAGTCCATGACCTAGATAACCAGCATGGCAGGCTACAATTTCTTCAGCCAGCCGATCACCCTGCCTTGCATATTCGAATATCTTTTTTGTTGTCAGCTGCCTGTTTTTGTAATCTGATTCATACCTGTCAAGACGAACACCCTTTTGCAGCTCTTGTAAAATAAACGCTTCAGCCAGCTGAACGATGCCGCTGCCACTGGTAAATCCCTCAAAAGAGCCTATTTTTCCATAACCGACCGGTCCGGTCTGACTCATTCTCATATGTCCAATTTCACCAGCCATACCATTACCGCCTTCAAACAGGCGACCATTTAAGATAAGTCCAGCTCCCATACCGGTGCCATATGTCAGAAAAATCACATGCTCAAGCTGCCGGCCGGCACCCCACTGCCATTCTGCCAGAGCGCATGCATTCGCGTCATTCTGCAAAAAGGCATCGCAGTGGTATTTTTCGTTTAGTATCTTAACAATTTCGATTTCATCCCAGCCAATCAGGTTCGGTGGCGAAAGAATGACGCCGTTCTTGCTGTCGAGTGGTCCTCCGCATGATATGCCTGCCAAAATTTTCTGCATATCAATCTCATGTTTTTCAATGAAGTGATCGAGCTGCTGGTATAATCGCTCGATTGTCTGGCTATAACCTTTTGCAGCCTGAGTTGGAAAAACAACTTTATCAATGAGGCTGATCTGATCGCGATCAGCCTTTGCCAGAACCAGCGCTATTTTTGTACCGCCAATATCAATACCTAATATTTGTTGCATATCCTTCTCCTTTACATAATTATTTAATGAATGTAGCCTCATTTAGTTCAAATAGTTAGTCAATTGAGTATGGTCTTACATATAGACATATTATGTTAATGAGATTCTTTATTAAGGCTTATTGTCTAATCTATATCAAACAAGCAGCTAGAAATCTGAAGTTTGACTCTAATAAAAGATATACAAGATAGATATTTATATATCTCTGATTTATCATCAGTCAAATCAGCTGAGCAAAACATCACAAGAATGACGCAAGGTTTTGACACGGTCATGTTAACCTTCATTTCTCCGCTGAAGCTATGTCACAAATAAGGCCATTCCCGGCATTAGTAATATGTACACCCACCTGCTT
>SLMY01000157.1 GCA_007133255.1 Clostridiales bacterium | reverse complement strand
TAACCCGGTCAGCGCCTTTTAAAGAGGAAATGCTCTGATTGTCATATGATCGGTTTTTTGCCATGCTATGCTCCTTGTAAGGTATTCCGTTAGAAGACCGGCAGTCACGATGACGAACAGTCGGCGGCCTGCCTGAGGCGGCCGGCGTGTGTGATCTGCCCCTATCTGATGCCAGTCTGATAACTGCCCTATTATAGCATAGAATGCGTCTGGCTTGCAGAACATATTTTCGCTGAACCAGCTGATGACATTCGCTGTTGACGCTCAATGAAGAGTTTTAAAAATGATACTCATTATTGGCTGAAAGCAGCTTTAATCTGGTCAGCCATCCCATGAAAAAACCGTCCGGTTACGAACGGTTTTCTGGCGAGCCTAGGAGGACTCGAACCTCCGACCCACAGCTTAGAAGGCTGTTGCTCTATCCAACTGAGCTATAGACCCATTTTTTCCGATTTATTATAGCCTATCCGGCATAAATTGGCAATGAAACGGCGGCTTTCGCCGCCTGTTTTGTGGAGCGGGTGATGGGAATCGAACCCACGCGGTCAGCTTGGAAGGCTGAAGTTCTGCCATTGAACTACACCCGCACGTTCATTTGGTCGCCGCTCGATCAGTCATCACTGTCAGACTTACCTGCAGCAGCGCATCAACCTACCTGCCTGATGATTTTACCGTACCCTTCCGGTTTTGTCCAGTCCAAATTCAATTAAATTATGTTATAATAATGCCGCTTTGCCGCTTAACTGCGAGTTCTGACTTTATCGGCCTGCGGGCGGTTTAACTATCGCTTTGAGCCGTGGGGGTTCAAACAATTGTTTCTCAGCAGCTGCCTTTCAGTTGTTTTATCGGCTGCGCAAATGCTGCATTTTAAAATAAAAACGGGGGGGTTTTATGCTAAAGGGGAAAGATCTGCTTCAACAGCGTTTTATTCTGGCGGATGGCGCGATGGGCACCTGGTTTTCACAGCAGACAGGCCAGCCCTCATCTGAATGTGAGCTGGCTAATCTTCAGCAGCCATCCGTCATCAAGGCAACTCATCAGGCTTATGTTAAGGCAGGCGCCAGGCTGCTGCGCACCAATACCTTTGCCGCGGCTTATCATGATGATCCGCTCAATCCTCAGCAGCTGATTAACATAATCAGGCAGGCTTATGCACTTGCCTGTTCCTGTGCCGATGATAATACCTGGGTAGCCGCTGACATTGGCCCCGGTTATGGTCTTGATCCCGAACGGGCTTCGGAAGCGACACGTCATATAATCGAAACTTTTATTGCTGAAAAAGCCTCTTTGTACTTGTTCGAGACTTTTGCCGATCCGGACGAACTGCTTCCATTGTGCCGGCTGATTAAAGCCCGTCTGCCGGACGCTGTTATCATGGCGTCATTCGCTTTTTCCGCAGATGGCATTACAGACAAAGGTAAGTCATTATCCCAGGTGAGCCAGACCATGGAATTATCAGATGACATTGATGTGTGGGGTTTTAACTGCGGCCTCGGTCCAACTCATGTGCGTGAACAGCTAAGCCAGCTGCCGGCCACTGGCAAGCCGCTGACGCTGATGCCCAACAGCGGTTATCCCAGGCTGGAAAACGAAAGGCTGGTTTATGGCTCAAGCCCTGCATATTTCGCGGAAGCGCTTCGTGAGCTTAAAAGCGATCGGGTTCTGATTCTGGGCGGTTGCTGTGGTACAACGCCTCAGCATATAAAAGCAGCTGCCGATATTCTGGACAAGTCCTCCAGCCGTCCGCCAGCAATGAAGCAGGCAGCATCAGGCTTGTTTGGCAGCAGACTGCCTGATACTAGCACGAATGAACCGCGTCGCTTCCCGGCGAAACAGTCTCAACCGGCAGGCAGTCCGACCCCTGCCAGGCCAGAAACAGATAAGCGAGCGAAATTGTTGTCTATCCGACTGGCAGACAAATTATTCGATACCAGCGAAAATAAACGATTCACGCTGGTCTGTGAACTGGACCCGCCCCGTGACAGTCATCTGCAGCCGCTTCTGGAAGCCGCCAAACAGCTTCAGCTTCAAGGGCTTGACGCGTTAACAATCGCGGACTCACCCCTGGCCCGGGTTAAACTCGATCCGATTATCTGCGCCTCAAGGCTGTCCCGGGAAACAGGCATGCCCGTCATACCCCATTTATGCTGCCGCGACCGCAATGCCAATGCCCTTCGCAGCAGTCTGCTGGCAGCCCACAGTGAGGGTTTGCGACAGGTACTGGCGATAACCGGCGACGCGATTCCGGAAGCCGACAGAGGGTTTGTCAAGCCTGTGTTTAACCTAAGCAGCTTTGGTTTACTTGAGCTGATCTCGCACATGAATCAGGACGTTTTTGCCGATGATCCGTTTCTGGCCGCGGCCGCGCTAGACCCCGGCGCGCCTAATCAGGAAGCTGAGTATAAACGACTGCTGAAAAAAAAAGAGCAGGGAGCCGCTTTATTTTTGACCCAGCCGGTCTACGACATGTCCGCTTTGTCACTGATCGAAAAAGCCAGGCAGGCAGGTGCAAGTGTTTTAATTGGTCTGATGCCGCTGGTCAGCTACCGGAACGCGCTTTTTCTGAGCCAGGAAGTGCCAGGCATCCGGATTCCCGAACCTATGATTCATCAGTTTAAGCCAGATCAGAGTCGTGAAGAAGCAAGAAAAGTCGGTATAGAGCAAACGATTAGCCTTGCCGGTAAACTGTATCAGGAAGCAGACGGTTTTTATCTGATCGCGCCCTTTAACCGCGCTGATATCATCACTGAAATAATCGCCGCGCTGCAGGAACTTGGTATTCACCAGCCCCTGTGCTGACAGACGAAAGTAAACGGAGGATGTAAAACATGGTTTTAATCGCGGAAAATTTCAACAGCTCAATAACGCAGATCGCCCAGGCACTTGAAAGTAAAGATTGCGACACGATCAGGCAGCTGGCTGAGAAACTGGACAAAAGCCGGGCCGATTATATTGATGTCAACGCCGGCGTGTTTCATGATACAGAAGCAGACAAATTGCTGTTTTTGATCGCTCAAATCAGGCAGGTGAGCCAAAAACCACTGGTTATCGACTCACCTGATCCGCGGACAGTTGCCCGGGCAGCGTGTTTTGCCGACAGTCTTTCGCCTGTAAAGCCTCATGATCAGCCTCACAAGCCGCACCTGCTGCTGAATTCTATCACACTGGCGGCGCGGCGGTATCAGCCGATGCTAGAAACAGCCTTGCGCTATAAGGCAGGCCTTATCGCGCTGCTGATGGATGAGAACGGGATGACAGCCAGTCCGGAAAAACGCCTGCGGCTGGCAGACACGCTTATAACCCGGCTGACAAATGCCGGAATACCTGAGCATCATCTGTTTATTGATCCGATGATCACGCCCGTTGCCACAGATGATCAGGCCGGACAAAAAGCTTTGCGTATGCTTTCAAGCCTGCGGCAGGCTTTTCCGAACTGTCATCTGGCAGCCGGTCTGAGCAATATCTCATATGGACTGCCTGCCAGACGCTGGCTTAACCGGGCTTTTTTGCTGCAGGCAATGGCCGCAGGGCTGGACAGCCCCATTCTCAACCCGCTCGATGATGACCTGATGCATTTATACGCGGCAGGACTGGTTTTGCTTGGCAAGGATGAATGGTGTATGGATTATCTTAACAGGCACCGCTGATACCGCTGAAAAAGCATTTAGACTGACTATGAACCAGCAGTGTACTGGCTCAGTCCACACACACTGAGCCCCTGACACAAACATGCCTGTCATTTTTTCAGTCAAACGGCTGATCAACGTTTATTCATCAGCGTCTATTCATCAGCGTCCTCAAGATCTTCGGCTTCAACTTCTATCACATAACCATAAAAGACATAACCCTCAAGACCATCTTCTGATAGCACATGAACCCAGTCATCTTCCGGTTCACTTAATTTTTGCAGCAGATCATCTCTGTTTAAGGTTGACAGCAGCTGCGCGTTCGCGTTCGGCTCGGCACGCAGATTGAGTCTGTTGACAT
>SLMY01000267.1 GCA_007133255.1 Clostridiales bacterium | reverse complement strand
TGGTCAAAACGAAGGTGACGTAAAAACCCTTCGGGCAGGTAATGGTTAAGATCAGTTGTAAGATTGAGCTCACCCGCCTCAACCAGCTGCATGAGTGTTGTGAAAACGAATAATTTGCTCGTAGAGCCATACTCAAAGACTGTATAGTCCGGAACAACAGGTATTGCCTCTTGGACATCTGCGTAGCCGTAACCTTTAGAGAAAATGATCTCGTCATGACTAAAAACTACAACAGCTGCGCCAGCGCTGGTTTTATCAATATAGTCAGCGGCAAATTGGTCAATGGCATCTGTCAGTGATTCAACCGGCAGGCCTGATGGTGTTTGAAAGGCTGCTGCGGTAACGGGTAAAGACAGGAAGTATAAAAGCAGAATAATAATGGCAGCGGACCGTTTTATTAACATACAAATACCCTTACCTTCATTTTGATGCCAGTGAGCTGAACAAAAATATTATTTTGGAAAAGCCAGCTTTTAGTTCTTCAGGATGAGGGGGCGTCTGACTATTTCTATATTACGCTATCATGTTAACTGGCAGCGGTCAAGGACAGAATATATGCGTTTGACGTGTTAATATGTTAAGACCACCTCATTATCTGTTTAGCTATATAAACTTAACCATATGCTATACTTACGTTCATAGTATTAGAAACACAGACTGGTTTAAATGATTGGAGTTTGAATGAAATGATTAAACATGTTGTGATGTGGAAATTTAATGAACAGGCAGAAGGAAAATCCCGTGAAGAGAATATGTCTCTGATCAAGGAAAGGCTGACAGCGCTGAAACCCAACATTCCACAGCTGCTCAGTATGGAAATTGGTAAAGATATGGGTGTTGGCAGAGACACCTATGACATGGTGCTGATCACGACCTTTAAAGATATAGACGCGCTAGAACTATACCAGCAGCATCCTGAGCACAAAAAAGTGTCGGAATATGTAGCGAAAGTCCGAAAGGCAAGATCCTGCGTTGATTTTCAGATATGAATCTAATGGTGCGGCTGGTGATTCAGCTAAATAAAACAGACAAATGATCTGAAGATTTTCAGATCATTAATCAGGCACCCAGCCAAGGCAGGAAAAACAAAAAAATCGCGATTCTGGCTATAAAGACAAAAACCAGTACAACAATTCCCAGTATCATCCCTGCAAGTCCCAGACGACTGTCCGGGACTCTTTTGCGTGCGATAACCCCGCAGACAATGGCTGCTAACGCCACAAACATAACCGGACTCATAAAGCTGACAATCCCAATATCATCAATAGCAAAGCCCAAAATGATCGCGGCAGCCAGCAGGACAACACTGATAAGTCCGGCGGTGAACGCTACAACCGGCATTTTCCCTGTTGTAGCTGTATCAGACTGAGTTTTCTCCATGAAAATCACTTCTTTCTTATTAGGAGAATGGTCTTCTAATAACTATGGACTCATCTTTATCATACTCCTTTTCTACCAGTTGAGACAAAATATTTTCCAGTTTTAAAAATAAACTTGACAACACTTGATATATATCATATGATATATATCAAGTGATATGTATCATATTGTGAAACTCAAATCGTTTTGGAGGGGAAAGCATGCCAAGAGAAAAATATACAAAAGACCAATTAGTTGATGCCGCGTTTGAAATTGCCTGTGAGTCTGGTTTCGAACAGCTGACCATTCGGAACATAGCCAAGCATTTGGGCAGTTCAATTGCGCCCATTTATGTGAATTTCAATGATTTGGAAGAATTAAAAGAGGCGGTCATTAGAAAAGCGGTTGAGATTAACAAGAAAATCTTATCTGAGCAGGATTCGGGTGATCCTTTCTTGGATGTAGGCATCGCGTCAGTGCTGTTCGCGAAACGGTATCCACGCATATATGACGAAGTCGTGATTAAAAACGATAAAAGTTACCAGGGACAAGCTGAGAACGAAAAATTAATCATCAATCAGATGAAAAAGGATCAGCAGCTGGCATCGTTTTCAGATGATGATCTGCGGCTGCTGCTGCTAAAAATGCAGGCTCTGCAGGCAGGTCTTTCACTGCTGGCCAGAAAAGAAGCGTATAAGGACATGCTCGATGATAGCAAGATCATTAAAATACTCGATGAAACAGGTGTGGATGTCCTGGACGGTATGATCAGAAGACAAACAGCTGCTGACATGGCAGAAAAATGAGTGAGTTATAGCTTCGCTAAATGAAAATGAGAAAATCACTTCCAGTCTTGAAGCAAGCAAAGCAACAAAAAGGGAAAATTGTGTGAATATCTGTAAGATATATAGGTTATTAGGGGGATTTAAAATGATTAATCAGGAATTATTAGATAAGATGACACATGAGATGGTTGATAACAAGCATGTATTCAGTACCGTCTTCTGTGTTGAGGACGAAAAGGGATCATTTTCTTATACCAGTGCCGCGGGTGAGATGAAAGCTGATGATTTCTATTATATCGCCAGCGTGACAAAACTTTACATAACTGCTGTGGTGCTGATTTTAAAAAATAAACATCAGCTTAATCTAGATGAGAAAATCATCAATTATTTTCCTGATGGCTACCTGGATGGTCTGCATATTTATCAAGGTGTTGATTACACGCATGACATCACGATTAAGCATCTGATCAGTAATACATCTGGCATTCCAGACTACTTTTTCGGTAAAGACACACATGGCCAGTCTGGAGCGGACGAGTTGCTGGATGGTAAAGACAGTATCTGGAGCTTTGAGAAAACACTGAGTTTTGTTAAAAACATGAAACCAAAGTTCAAACCTGGCCAGAAAGGCAAAGCGGAATATTCAGACACAAACTACCAGCTCCTCGGACAAATCCTCACAGCGATTACCGGGAAAGAAGTTGGTGAGCTCTTCCAGACACTTCTGTTTAAGCCGTTAGAGCTCAAGAAGACCTACATCTACTGTGATCCGCAAGACCAAAAACCAGCCTCCATGTACTATCAGAAGCATATTCTAAAAGTGCCTCTCTATATGTCATCGATCGCTTCCGAAGGAGGGATTGTCTCAACAGCAAAAGAGTGCATGATTTTTCTTAAGGCTTTTTTTGGTGGATTCTTCTTTGATCCAAAAGAGCTTGAGGCACTTCAGCGGTGGCACTTCATGTTACGGCCGGCTACCATGTATTTTGGCGTTGGATTGGAAAAACTGTGGACCCCCTGGTATATAACAGGCGGCAAATCTGTCAGCAATATTCTGGGATTCTGGGGCCAGACAGGATCATTTGCCTTCTATCATCAGGACAGTGGTCTCTATTTTACGGGAACAGCGAATCAGATAAATGGCAGAGGCCATAACGCGGCTTACAAGGCTATACTGAAGCTAATCAGACAGGCCTGAGCAGAACTGATCACTTTCAGACGCTGTCGCTTATTATGCGTCAGGAAAGGGAATGAACTGCCTGTGCCAGCTGTTTGGCCGCTTTGTGCAAAATTGAACGAGGACAGCCGATGTTCATTCGCTGAAAGCCTTTGCCTCCCTGGCCAAATGATGGCCCTGAGCTGAGCCACAAACCGGCTTCGTGCAGCATGAATTGATCCAGCTCGCTTGAGCTTAGTCCCAGCCGGCTGCAATCAAGCCATATCAGGTAGGTGCCCTCGGGTCTGATCATGCTTATCTGCGGGATATGCTGGCGTATATAAGTGTTCAGCCAGCTTATGTTGTCTTCAAGATACACCAGCAGCTCATCAAGCCATTCCTGGCCACAGCCATAAGCCGCTTCACAGGCAACAAGACCCATAATCGATAATTGACTGTAGCCACTGGCTCTTAACTCATTTTTGAATGTTTGTCTGACGCGGCTGTTGCTGATAAAGATATTCGAGGCTTGAAGACCGGCCAGATTAAAAGTTTTCGATGGCGCGGTACAGGTCAGCGTCAGATCCGCGAATGCCGGATTCAGATCAGCGATGACCTCGTGTTTATGTCCCGGGTAAACAAAATCCTGATGAATTTCATCAGAGCACATGTAAACACCGTGCTTGA
>SLMY01000117.1 GCA_007133255.1 Clostridiales bacterium | reverse complement strand
GGCTCCGGTTCCGGAGTGGGGGTCACTGGATCAGGTGAGTGCAGATCACAAGAATCAGTAGGATTCAGCACCACACCGGGTATAAAGAATTCAGTATAAGGAGACGGGCAATACTCATTGCTCTCAAGGCCTGAATCGGGACAGACTCGGATTTCCTCAACGGTATCCAGCCTGGTGAAAGGAATAGGCGACATGTCCTGATGAATGCGGATCATCGCGTCCTCCCAGATGCGCATCGCGTTATTCAGATCAGCGCTTAGTATTTCTTTGCGGCCAAACAGCTCATCATAACCATACCAGACAGCAGCTGTATAGTATGGTGAATAACCAATAAACCATTTATCGCGATTATCATCTGTTGTACCGGTTTTACCGGCAAATGGCATTTCCATCGCCGCGATATCGGTCAGACTTCTGCCGGTTCCGATTGGGGTATTGATGACATCTATCAAAATATCGGTCATGACAAAGGCTGTTTCAGGTTTGTAAACCTGTTGAAATGATGGCCGGTTCTCCAGCAGTACATTGCCCTCCAGGTCCAGCACCCGCGTATAAGCATATGGACTTGAATAAAGCCCATTATTGGCGAAGGCGGTGTAGGCGCTGCTCATTTCCAGAGAAGAAACTCCGTAAGAGCCGCCAATTGAAGAAGAGGGAAAATCTTTGGCATACACTTTTTCCGGACCATCAATACCTGTCTGCCGTAAATACTGATAGGAGAGATTAACCAGTGGTTCATTGCCTTCTTCAGGCAGCGGCACCAGCAGCTCACGCCAGATATGAACATTAATTGTATTAATCGATCGTGTTAAAGCTTCGCGAACTGTCATATTACCGCGATGGCCGCCGCCGGCATTGCGAGGAATATAAATAGGATCTGCTGCTTGAGGATTGGGAATCTCATATGCACGGTCTGTGAAGACAGAAGCAGCGGTGATACGCCCCGTATCCAGCGCCGGGCCGTAGACAGACAGTGGTTTAATGCTCGATCCGGGCTGGCGCTGAGCGGAGACAGCGCGATTATATAAGAAGTTTGCCTCTTTTTCACCAAAGCCGCCTACCATTCCTTTGATCTGGCCGGACTTATTATCCATAACGGTAATACTGCCGTTCGGCTTTTCAGGTGAATCAATCAATGCTTCCGGACTCGTCATAAACAGGCTTTCATCCTTAAAAGTTTCTTCAATTTCCGCCTGTATGCGTGCGTCCATCGTTGTTTCTATCGTGAAGCCATAATTAAAAACGGCGATAGAGGCCATCTGCTCACTGTAACCGCGCCGTTCCTGCAGGTCGCGAATGACTTGCTCAATCACATAATCAACAAAATAAGAGTTGACCTGTGAACCAGTAACCGTCTGCGGTGTCTGGCGGAAGACTAATTCTGTGTTCAGCGCTTCCTCGTACTCCTCATCACTGATCATCTCGAGTTCATGCATCTTGGCCAGCACAATGCGCATACGCCGCAAAGCGTTACGGCGACCTGTCTCTGTGAGCGGATTAAAAGTAGCCGGCCGATTGGGGATACCAGCCAGAAAAGCGCATTCGATCAGATTGAGCTCCCATGCTTCTTTATCAAAATAAGCTCTGGCAGCGGACTGAATACCAACATAACTGTTACCCATTGGGACCAGATTGATATACAGTTCCATAATCTCATCTTTGCTTTTCTGCTGCTCAAGCTGGATCGCGTTATACCATTCTTGCACTTTCCGCTGCGCTGACCTCTGATCAGAACCGGAAATCAGCTTGACAGTCTGTTGTGTAATCGTTGAGCCGCCATGGGTTGGTGTACCACTATTTGCCATCATGCTGATCACCGCGCTGCCAATCCGGCGCGGGTCAATCCCGATGTGTTCATCATAGCGTTCATCTTCTATCGCTTTGAAAGCGTCGATAATATAAGTGTCACGGACACGGCTCAGAGAGATATATTCACGATTAATATTCTGAACCCCGGTTAAAATGGCCACTTCATTGCCGTCCGCGTCCAGAATTCTGGTTGTTTCATTTGTGTTGCGGATCTGTTCAGTAACTACCGGTTCGGCTGTCATGAAATAGCCAACCAGCATACCGCCGCCAACACCGCCCACTAAAAAAGCAGCAATCAGAAGCGTAATCAGAACTAAGGTGATCATTCTGCTGAAAGCACGAGCGATAAAACGCGAAAAAGAAAGCATGGAGCGATCGCTTGTCGGCTTGCCGCTGACATGCCTTTGAAACTCACGTCTGACTACATTACTTGAGCGACGCCGAGGCGGCGGCGCGTATGGTTTTTGAATATCAGCCACTACTTAGGCCTCCACATGCAGGTAGTTTAGGTTGGTGTAAATGAAAAGCGAACGAACGCTCGATACGGACACATTATTCCATAATGAAACGTGTCGGATTGACTGGTGTACCATATAAATGAACTTCATAATGCAAATGAGGACCGGTTGAACTGCCGGTGCTGCCGACTGTCGCGATAACCTGCCCTTTTTCGACTGTCTGGCCGGAGCTGACATGCAGCCGCTGAGAATGCATATAAACAGTCGTAAAACCATTGCCGTGACTGATCTTTATATAGTTGCCCATGGCCGAATGATACCCGGCTTCTGTAACATAACCTGTCGCGGCCGCCCGAATTGATGTGCCGGAAGACGCGACAATGTCAATGCCTGAATGAAAATGCCTGTATCGGTAGATCGGATGTGTGCGATAACCAAATCCGCTGCTGATACGCCCGTATACAGGCCGCAGAGTAGGGATGCGAAGCAGTCTGTTATCAATTGCCTGCTTGTATTCTGAAAGATCAACTTCATCCGCGTCATCTGTCTGGCTGAACTGGCTCAGCCGGCGTGACAGATCAATCAGATTAGACGCTTCCTCAATATAACCATCTACACTGCTGTTCGATCTCGAGATCAGCTGATCATCGAAATTGCTCATTAAAGTGCTTAAAATTCTTGTTTCCAGTTCATTCATCTCAGTTTGCTGCTGCTCAATAGCACTTTGCTGTTTTTCGAGTGAAAGCGCGAGCGAGTTGGTCATTTCCTGTTCCTGAACCAGCTGCTGCTCCAGATTTATTTTTTCCACCGAGTCGCAGAATGCTTTCTGTTCTTCTAATCTAATGGTTAGCGCGTTATGCGTCTGAGCCTGAACAGGCTCATCAGCAGCCTGGACAGTTTCGTGAGTACCTAAATAATAACCGGCCGCGGTCGCGGCGCTGATGACAACAAAGATCATGGTGATCAGGGCAGCCAGCTTAATTTCCGGTGGGAAAAGCCGTGCTTTCTGACCGCTGCGGTTGGCCGGCGGACTGGCCGGTAAATCGCTTTTTAGCATGTTGTCTCCTCTCAAGAAAAAGTTGCGTCCCTCATTATATGACAAATATGTCAGAAAAGCAAGAACAGGGCTGAAAGGCTTGGTATAGAGGGATTAGAGAGTTGAAAAGACGAAATGTTAACAGGCCCAGGCAGTGACAGTATTGACCGGGGTTATAGAAGCAAGTTCCAGATAAATCAATGAGAAGCGCTCAGTTTTTTCTTTTTAACGAGCGGGCAGCCTGCTGTCCAGCCAGCCAGCCGGTTGAAAAAGCAGCCTGGAGATTATATCCACCTGTATCGCCATCTATATCAAGTACTTCTCCTGCGAAAAACAGGCCAGGCAGCAGTCTGGATTCCATGGTTCTTGGATTAACCTCTGATAACTGAACACCGCCAGCTGTCACCATGGCATCTTGATAGCCGCGGCTGCCTGTAATCTCAAGTCTGAGGCCCTTCAGCGCTGTTAATAAAGCGTTAACCTGAGCGCGTCTGGTTTCCGCGGCCTTATGGCCAATTTTTATTTCGCAGCGCGCCATCAGCTGTCTCAGCAGCGGCTCTGGCAAAGGCAGACATTCCGCCAGAACATTTTTGAGATTTTTTCTCGGCTGCTGAGCAAGATTTTCCTGGATTTTCTGTCTGAGTGTGTCTTCTGGTATAGAACGTAAAAAATCAATCTCTATATAACAGGAGGCCGCAATCTCATTGTCTGGCTG
>SLMY01000190.1 GCA_007133255.1 Clostridiales bacterium | reverse complement strand
TGGAATGGCTGTATTCGGACTTGATACGCGTGAAATATATGACTTGATCGAGTATGCGGATTTCGCCATGTACCTGGCAAAAAAGAAGGGCAAGCACACATATCAGCGCTTTGACATGGACTTATATCGAAAGGAAAAAGGTTAATGCGGCAGTCTGAGAAAAATAAGCCAGACAGCAGCGCGATCCGTTTGACCAGCAAAAAGGCTCGCTCTATCGCCGCTTCAGGCATGGCTTTGACTTTATGCATGCTGAGCCTGATGCTGTTCAGAGGAATATTCAGCTTAATGCAGGCTTTGATTATTCCCGCCGTCCTGGCATTGCTGACAGCCAGACAGCCCTGGATTTATACCTTTGCTGCCAGCTTATCCTTACTGGTGCTGACTTTGGTTTTCTTCCCAACGCAGTTCGTTTTCATAATCACTTATCTGCTGATGACTGCCGCGCTTCTAAAACTAATGGTTTTGACACAAAACGGTTCACTCCAACGCTACCTGTTGTTTATCCCTTATGTAATTATAAATGGTTTACTGCTTTATTCAGGGCTGCGCATGACCGATTTTGTTTTTCAAACACAGCTTCATGCTATGATGCTGCGGCTGTCCGGCGATCATAGTCTTCTATACGCTGCGATCATGATGCTGGAAGCTGCCTTTATCAGCAGTTTGCATCTGCTGATTATCCTGACCGTCAGGCGCCGCCAGATAAAAGCTGCCAGGCCGACTCAGGAGTAGCTGATGAAAACATAGATATGCTCTTTACTTGATTTCCTGAAAAAGGATATCCTTTAAATAGGGAAGCAACAATCATTGTGATCGAAAGCGAGCCAGCATTCAACTATTCAAAATGTTTGAGCCGTCATGTTCGCGTCAGATATGTGTAAAATATGTTAGAATAGTGGCAGTTGATTTTTACTTGCGTGAAAAAACAATGAGACAAAAAAACAATGAGACAAAGGAAGGTATCATGAATAGATGGTATGATGTACTCGCTAATAAACTAAGAAGATTCGCGATCCCGAGCCTGATGAAATATCTGGTGATCTGCATGGGCGCTGTCTTCTTAATGGACCTGTTTTTTATGGGCCAGTTCAGAAGTTATTTATGGTTCAGCAGACCCGCTATTTACAGCGGGCAGATCTGGCGGCTGATCTCATTCATTTTTATCCCGATCAGCGCCAGTCCGCTGTTTATTGTTTTTGTTTTATATTTTTATTACATGATTGGTGAGGCTCTGGAACGCGAATGGGGCGTAGCTAAATTCAACCTCTTCTATCTGATTGGCATTCTTGGCACCATCATCGCCGGCCTGATTACCGGTTTCGCGACCAATCACTATCTGAATATGTCTTTATTCTTCGCTTTCGCGATTTTATTTCCAGAAGTTCAAATACGCCTGTTTTTTGTATTGCCCGTTAAAGTTAAATGGCTTGGATATTTGAACGCGGCTTATTTCGCCTATTTACTGATTAGTTCCGGCTGGCCTCAGCGGCTCGCGCTGCTGGTCTCGGTAGCGAACATTATTTTGTTTTTCCAGAATGATGTTCGCAGACAAATTGGAAACACGCGAAAAAGACGTGAGTGGAAAAACTATTTCAGATGATCAGTTTGAATAACTCATTCAGCCCGCGTTAATCATAACGGTCTCATTGGTTTTGGCTGATGACAAAATCGCCTGCGATATTTTCACAGTCATCAGTCCATCTCTGGCCGTTGTTTGCGGCTGCTGATCTTTCTCAACACAAGACACGAAATGTCTGACTTCCTCCAGGTAGGAGAGAGCGTCCAGCTTATCTTCAATCATTTCCATCTGCTCATATTCCATGTCAGCTGTTTTAAATCTGAAACGATCAGTGTGCCAGATACTGTGACCTTCAACAATCGCTGTTCCTTCGCTGCCAATCATCCCTCTGGCATTCAGGCCAATATGACTCGACCAGCTGGCATGAATCGAGGCAATCGCGCCATTTTTTAGTTTCATCACAACATTGGCGTTATCATCAAAGCCAGGAAGTTCGGTAATCGACTCATTTGTATAGGCTTTAACCGACTCAATCTCACCCGCCATCCAGCGAATCATATCAATATCATGTGAAAGTGATTCAATAGTCATACCGCACAGCAAACTTGGATCTGTCCGCCAGTTATAGCCTTTCCAGCCACCGGTGCCACCCGCGCCCAGTCCCAGACGCTGACACCAGTAATTAATAGGATCGCCAATCGTACCAGATGATATCGTGTCTTTAAGCCGGCGATAACTTTTGCGAAACCGCATATTGAAAGCTGTCATAAACAAGCTGTTTTTCTGCTCAGCCCCATCAGCGATCGCTTGTGCGTCTTCAACAGATATAGATAAAGGTTTCTCGCATATGATGGGTTTATCAAGCGCAATCGCGTTCAAACAAAGCTGACGATGTGTTGACGGCGGTGTCAGAATACTGACCGCGTCTACTTTTTTATAGCAATCTTCAAGACTTTTATAAGCCTGGCCGCCATATTTAGCTGCCATTGCTTTTGCTTTCTCCTGATCAGTATCTATAACGGCTTCAATGATGGTATTCTCCAGTTTGCTTAAAGCTTCTGCATGCTGAACCGCTATTCCACCTGCACCGATTATCGCGAACTTGATCATTGGATACCTCCTCTGCATTTATAACCCAGTTAAAAATAATTGGGCTGTTGAGTTAAAAATCTGTTCTAGAAAACCCTCATGAATATCTAACTGACCGTATTAACGGGTTTGCCCTCGTTGAATGCTTTCAGGTTATGAACCGCAATATCCATCAGCCGCTGCCGTGACTCTTTGGGCGCCCAGGATATATGCGGTGTAATAATACAGTTCTTAGCTTTTAAGAGCGGGTTATCTGCCTGAATCGGCTCAGCAGAAGCGACATCCAGTCCAGCTGCGTACACTTTGCCGCTATTCAGCGCCTCGGCCAGATCCTGCTCGACAATCAACGGCCCGCGTGAGTTATTGATGATGATCACACCATCTTTCATCCTGGCGATGCTTGCCTTCGAGATCATTCCCTCTGTGTCTGGGAAAAGCGGGCAGTGAAGGGCGATGACATCAGCGTTTTTGTAAAGCTCATCCAGCTCAACATAGCGCATCGTATCACATTCTAGTTCCTTCATTTGAAATTTATCGACCGCCAGCACATTCATGCCCAGTGCCTGCGCGATCTGGCCTGTTCTCTGACCAATCCGGCCATAACCGATGATACCCATCGTTTTGCCTGCCAGCTCTATCAACGGATAGTTCCAGTAACACCAGTCATCATTATTGGTCCATTCCAATGCTTTAACCGAGTCTGAATGGGCACCTATATGATGGCAGATTTCCAGCAGCAAGCCAATCGCGAACTGAGCGACCGCGTCTGTACCATAGGTTGGGATATTGGTTACAATAACCCCTTTTTTCTTTGCGGCTTCAACATCAATCACATTGTAGCCGGTTGCCAGGACACCCATGTATTTGATATGCGGACAAGCTGACAGGGTCTCTTTGGTAATCGGAACTTTATTGGTAATCACAACATCTGCGTCGCCTATCCGCTTCGTTATCTGATCGGCTGGCGTACGGTCATAAACTTCTACCGTTCCCAGGCTCTCAAACCCCTCCCAGCTCAGATCACCAGGATTAAGGGTATAACCATCCAGTATCACAATCTTCATGTCTTTTCCACCTCTCGTATCATCTGTTGATAGCCCGATACGCGTCTGCCGGTACCGGGCTATGTGCTTATTGACCTGTAAATTCGGTTTACAAAAGCGCCCAGGCACGGTTCAGCACCCGTTTTGCGTTGGCGATAACCAGCTCGGGATCTTCCGCTTGCCAGGGTTTTACTTCAAATGATAACACGTACGGATTTTCTTCTTTGAAAAAACCTTCATTTTTCAGAACACGCAGGAAATCGAGTACCTGATTGACATCATTCGAGCTGTTCGGGAAACCAAAGCGCTGATGCTCATCACCATAGCCTTCATCTTCCGGTGAAGAGACAACCGTGTTTCCTATATGGAAATGGGTCAGATAAGGCCGCAGCGTTCTGACCACATACTCATTGGTCTCATACGTCATCGGTATATGCGATAAATCAATCAGCAGTCCGAAATTATCTGTTTGCTCACGCACGTCAGCAGCGAATTTCGCCGCATAAGAGGCAGGCCCAATCAGCGCTTTTTTCGCGATATCATAGTCAAATACCTCTAGCTCCACCAGCATGTTTTTCTTTTTCGCGTAGGCGCAAAGATTAAGTGTTGTCTTCATCAGCTGGTCATAAGCCTGGTCTTTCGTTTTTTCTTCCCATTTGCCGCTTAAAAACGCGATGCCGCCGCAGCCCAGTTCCTCTGCCTCATCTATAGCTTCCAGCAGGGTCTGTTCGGCTGCCTGGCGTTTGGCTTCCTCCAGATCGTTCGGATTCATACCCGTGGTCAGCAGCCGCGGCTGCGCGCCATAACAGGGTTTAAGATGAGAAGACCGGATCATATCCGCCACTTGCTTTCGCTTCTGGTCATCTTTGATCCAGGTCAGTTCTATGGCGCTGAAATAGTCATCCACAGCGATTTTTCTGATTGTTGACACCAGATCATCGCTGTCGCCTTTTATAATTGACGGATACGCCATAAAGGATACGATACCTACATCAAAATACTTGTAAATTGATTCGTTCATGTTTGTCACCTCACAACGTTTTATTGCCCTGCTGAAAACATGTATCTGCCGCGTCTATCTAAAGTCTGACTATCACATCTTTTCAAACGACTGACGTATCAGCAGGCCTTGAGTTTGCATGCTGCTTAAATATTGGACTAGCCTGTTCAAGCAATCACCATCCTCACAGATCTTCCATATCTCATAGTATACCTGAATAATCTATCCTGATACAATGCGACCATCGCGGCCTGTCCTATTCTTACTAGATTATATCGATACGGTCACGGCTTTAAGATGATCCGTCCTGGAACTGATTTGCTGGCCTTAATGGCTTTCTCAAAATCAGCCAGCGCGAATGTATCACAGACGTACTGGCTAACATCTATTCTGCCTGTTTCCAGGATCGCTTTGAGCAGTTCCCATGTCTGATAAATGCGTCTGCCAAAGATACCTGTGATCACCAGTTCCTTATAGACTGCCTTCAGCATATAATTCTCCAGCGTCAGCGGTTTATCGATCATACCGATCATGACGCATGTTCCGGCCGTTCGCATAGAAAGGATCATCTGGTTGATCACTGTCTGGCTGCCGGTATACTCTAAAGCCAGATCAACTCCCTGGCCTTTGGTTTCTTCCATAATCACTTCCACCAGATCTTCAGTTTTGCCGTTTACAACCCGGTCAGCACCCAGCTGACTGGCTTTTGCCAGTTTTTCGTCTGTTGTGCTCAGCGCGATCACTTTTGCCGCGCCCATTATTTTCGCGAGCTCGATGCTCATTAATCCGATTGTACCGCAGCCAAGAACGGCTATTGTCTTACCGGACACTTCTCCTTTTGTCAAACCATGCAGCGCTGTCGCCATGGGCTCCATAACAGCGCCCTGCTCAGCAGGCAGATCCATTTTAATCGCGGCGATTTCAGGAATTTTGATATATTCCGCGAAGGAGCCATCGATATTTCGGCCAATCACACCCATATTATTGGCGCAAATGTGTGGATGCCCGGCCAGGCATACATGGCAATGATTACAGGGGATATGGGTTTCACCCACAACCCGGTCACCTGCCGCTAATCCTTTTACATAGGCGCCGGTTTCTACAACCTCACCCATGAACTCGTGACCCATTGTAATCGGCAAAGGCAGTGTTAATCCCTGGACAACGGGAGTCCAGTTATAAACATCCACATCCGATTTACAAAGAGCTGTCGCTTCAACCTTCACCAGTACTTCGTCAGCTGCTATTTCAGGTGTTGGAAGGTCAACATATTCAGCGCCTACTCCTTTTTCAAGTTTTCTAATCGCTTTCATCTGACACATCCTTTCTTTTGACTGTTTGTCATTGTTGTTTTATCTTCATAACAACTCGTGATCCGGTCAGTTTTCTATTTTACTTCTGACAGGCGCTATCCTGAGTCGGTTAATCTTTTTCTCCTCTTGCCAGACGCACATGTGAGTCGGCCATTTCATAGCCGGCTGCCTGGGCACAGGCTGTGTTCAGATCAAGAGCGGTGACTGCCACGGCTGCTATTTCCGCCAGCCGCATCACATTGTCATTATCATCCACACTTGTGCCAAAGCCACCGCAGCCGATCAGGTTGAGCGCTTCTTTGGCTGTACCATACATCGTTCCGCCGCCGATGGTCGCGACTTCCAGTGACGGCATGGATGCCGTAAACCTTAAGCCGCCTTCAACAGCGTCTGCCTGGATAAAACAGCTCGATGAACTGATCACATGGGCCATGTCCTGGCCTGTCGCGGCGAAAAACGCTGCCAGCGCGTTGGCCGCGTTGACATTGAACCCGGATATGGTCCCGCTCAGCGCTGAGCCGAGATAACATTTGTGAAAGACTACTTTTTCTACACTTCTGCTTTGAACCCCTGATTTAAAAACCTGCTTAAGCACGTCTTCAGACAGGAACACTTCTGTCTCAACTGATTTGCCACGGCCGTTGAGTACATTAATATGCGCCGCCTTTTTATCTGTACACAGATTGCTGCTGATCGTGATCAGGCCCCAGTCGGGCATACGGTTCAGCAGTTCGCGCGTAATATCAGCAGACGCTTTTGTCACGCCGTTCATTCCCATCGCGTCACCTGTCTTGAACTGCATGCGCAGGAAGACTTTGACGCCCAGCTGATAGGGCGTGATCTGCTCGAGCCTGACAAATGGATCTCGGGCAAAGCGGTCAAGATCCGCGATATATTCACTTTGTTTTTCGTTCAGTTCTTTGCAGAATTTCGCCGCCTCAAAGATATCTGGCGCTTCTATCAACGGCGCGCGTGACATGCCGTCATAATGCACCAGGGACTTGATTCCGCCCGCCAGGTTAATCGCTTTAATACCGCGCTGTACGCCTGCTACAAGCGCTGCTTCATTCGTCGCGAGCGGTATATAAAAATCGCCCTGCGCATGTTCTCCCTTTATTTTGACAGGCCCGGCTATGCCCATTGGCAGAACCGCGCCTCCTACTTTCATCTCTATACCCGATAAAATGGTCTTACCTTCAATGAGCATACTGTTGTCGCTGGATGACCGCTTGATCTGTTCCAGACTGACACCTGACTTCTTTTCAATCGTCTCGCAGCGCAGCTGCGCCGCGTCTTTACATGCCTGCTTAACTTGATCAGGGTCACTGTCATATACTTTCTCAAATATAATGCGTTCCAGATGCTGCTGCTTGATTGTCCCTTGCTCAAACTGATCTTGTATGGCTTTCAGTTCCTGTTTCATCTTGTCCTCCCGGTTACTCAGCTATCGGCACGAGGCTTTTCGCAAAATCACCACATGCCTTGATTTTTTCAGGATCTATACCTGTTGCTATGCCCATTCTTTCAAACATTGCCACGAGCGTTTCTGTCGCAATATTACCGGTAGCACCAGGAGCATAAGGACATCCGCCCAATCCTCCGGCGGCACTGTCAAAGACGGTGATGCCCGCATCCAGCGAAGCCAGTATGTTCGCGAATTCTATACCGTCTGCACGATGAAAATGGGCCGCCAGACTTGCCTGTTTCAGGCTTTCTTTCACAGCGACTGCAATCTCATACGACTGTTTGGGATTTGCCATGCCGGTTGTATCCCCTAAGGAAATCTCATACGATCCGAAGCTTTCCAGTGCCTGGGCGATCTGTATCGTTTTTTCTACCGGTACATGCCCTTCCATCGGACAGCCATAGGCTGTGCCTATGTATGAGCGGACACGAACATTGTTTTTCGCGGCATGCTGGTTGATTCTCTCTATTTCCTGCAAAGACTGTGAAACCGTCATATTCAGGTTCTTTGTGTTATGGCTCTCACTGGAGCTCATGATCGTAACCACTTCCTTGAGGCCTGACTCTATCGCCCGCTCCAGTCCTTTGAAATTAGGGATCAGCGCGTTATACATAACCCCAGCCTGCTTCTCCATCCCCGCTATCACTTCTTTTGCGTCTTTCATCTGCGGCACCCACTTCGGATGGACAAAAGCCGTCACCTCTACATACTCGCAGCCCGCGTCAACCAGCTTGTTGATTAGTTCAATCTTTTTCTCTGTAGGCACAAATCTATCTTCATTCTGCAGGCCGTCTCGTGGCCCCACCTCAAAGATTTTGACCTGCTTTGGATATTTCTTTAACATTATTTCTCACCTCATATGGCATCTCATCTTTTGATGAATGCTCCCCCATACGCTCAGACTAAATAACAGCCCGAGCGTATATGGGAGAGCACATCGTTAAAACTGATTACATTGCTGCGCAAAGTATTTGACGCTTCTTATCTGACCATTATTTTTGTATCGTTTTTCGATAAAGTGTTGCCCTCTGCGTCTTTAACCAGCATCTCAATTTTATATTGACCTGCTATCGCGTCATGAGGAATCGGCCAGATAATCCGATCTACAATTTCTGCTGAATCTTCTTTCAGTGAAGCCTTGATCGAATTCTCACAAATCAGATCACCGCTTTCTTCATGAATCAGTTTCCATGACATTACCGCGTTCTCAACTTCATAGAAGTGATCGTTATTGACCCACACTTTACCGACAAAAGTATTCAGGCGATCGTAGATCTTATCTCTGCCGATAATATAAGGATCAGCGTTCCATTCAAGACTGATCAGCACCTGGGTATAAACTTCTTTCATTGAATAATAAACTTGATATGGACGCCGATAATAATCAAAGAGACCTGATCCCATGATCGGACACGGATCACTCCAGTAGTACAAATACATGGAAGAAACCGGCTGGTATTTTCTTTGTCTTAAAGCCTCTATTTGCTCTTTGACCACAAGTGCCTCATAGGCCTGTGTATTATTAATGAATTCTTCGAGAGAGTCGCCCATTTCAACTTTTCCATTGTTAAACGTATTCTGATAGAAGAGCCCCCAGTACTCCCAGGTGTCCCAATGAGGCGGCCAGAGCTTGTCTTCCGGAATCAACTCTTTCAAGGTTTCAAGGCAAGGAATGGAATCTCCGCCAAATTCAACAATATTGGGCTGAATTTTGATTTTCTTCAGATCAATGTCTCCAGGCTGGCAAGAGCCGATCATCAGGTTTTGCACACCTTCACGGTAATCGCCCAGATGGATCCAGTTGGTCGGATCAATCGTTCCGAGTGTTTCCTTGAGAATACGGCACAATCTGAAGTAGTTGTTTGGTTTATCTGGCAACAAGTAAATTTCCGGTTCTTTGAAAACAGACCACATACCCATGCTGGCATGGTTGCATAGCATCATACCCATATCCAGGATCATTTCGCTCGCTCGCTCAATGAAGTCATCACTGTCGCTGACACAATAGTGCAGCGGGAAAACCTGCCAGACGAGAAGGCCGAGTTCGTCACACATGGTATAGAACCCGTCTTTTTCAACATGGCTGCCAATACGGATTGAATTAATGTCCATATCCAGCATTTTATCCAGGTCTTCTTTCCACATTTTTTCATTGGCTTCACTCATCCAGAGACTGGAAATATAGCGCATACCGCGGATAAAGATGTGTTTGAAATTCAAGTACCACTGGCCGGCTTTTTCATCGTAGAAAACTTCTTTTATACCAAAATTCTGTTCAACTTGATGATCACACACGGATACGGTCGCGGTATATAGATTCGGATCACCATGATCCCAGGTCCACCACAACTTAGCATCCTGTATTGTTATAACCAGTTTGAACTGGTTTTTACCCGGCTGAAGCACAACTTTTCTGATACGCTCAGTTTTTGAGTCTTCATCAAAATTATGGGGAACTGCAGACAGTTTAAGCTCAGTTTCTACAATTTGGCTGGTCGTGTTTTGAACTGAAACATCAACAGCGACAAGGCCGGTGCCGTCTTGTTTATCAAGCTTATCTCCCAGCCAGTCTTTTTTAACACCAATCCGAGTAAAGATTTTTATGAAATCAATATAGACATCAGGACGCGCGATCAACTCAACATCATCCCATATGCCCCCGGAATTGCCGTCCCCGCGGAATTTTGTGAACGATCCGTTTCTGTGCATCGCGTCAATCATATGGCCTTTAATCTGGCTGATATCTTTAGCCTGATGCTTTTTATACGGATCTGAAAGAGGTGTAGCTGAAAAATCAGCCTGGATATATTCAGTCCCGTCCCTGGGCGCGCCGTCCCTGACCACCAGAATATTTTCGCCACCTAATTTGATCTTTCCTGTAACATCGAACTCAAAAGGATTAAACATGCCTTCATGAAATCCCAGGTATTCACCATTGAGCCAGACATCAGCGTAATAGTCTACCGCGCCGAATCGTAAAAATAACTTTTTGTCTTTGTAGCTATCGGGTGCCTGGAAACGAGTACTAAACCAGACTGTTCCAAAATAGTCTCCGACTTCTGTCAGATACCAGTTGTTGGGAATTTTCATGTCTTTCCATGATGATACATCTTGATCAGGCTTGTTATAGCCTAGTTCCATCCCCTTATCATCAGGGTCAAGCTGGTATTTCCATACACCACCCAGGTTTAGCGTTTCTTTTGTTTTAGTGTTATTAATCATTGGTTCCTCCTCAACGTGTTGATGCAATCTTTTCTTTCAATATTTTTTGTTTTTCATTACACTGTTATTGTTTAATGCATTGTTCAATGTGATGTTGATTGCAGCTTCAATGCTAAATATAACGGGTCAACTGTATTTTGAGACTTTCAGCTCCTTTCAGTGTAATATTTTTTGCTAAACAATTGACTTTCATCAACCAGATAGCTTTTTAGCTTTCTTATGCTTTTATGGAATTTCATAAGGTTCAAACATTTTCTTAGGAATCATTAAGTCGTCCGCTTCAAACGGCACACCCTTTTGAGACTCAACTTCAGGTGATAGTTCAATGGACATATAGCCCTTAAACCCAAGTTCAGTCATCCGCTTAATGACATTAATGTTATCTGTTGTTCCTTCACCAAACTTTGTGAATTCCTTTGTGCCGAACCCTTTATTCTCTTTAAGATGCAAATGGTTTACATAATTGCCCAAACTGTCTATCAGGTCATTCAGATCAACACCTGCAGCGTCAAAATGGCCTGTATCTATGCAGATGCCTACTTTGTCAGAACTGACAGCATCAAAAATCCGCTTATAGTCATCGATATTTTCAAGATTATTATCTGCGTGGTTTTCGAGACAAATCAACGTGTCGTATTGCTCAGCGGCCGGGACAATCTCTTTTAGGGTTTTAATAATCGCGTCAAGCCCTCCAGCCTCACCCCTGGCCGCACCTGTCGCGACAATTCTTCGGCATCCCAGTTCTCTAGCAGCCTCAATCATCCTGATTTTATAACCCACATCTCTGGTTATTTCCTGGTGATTGGCACCACCAAATCCGTTTCCATAAACAGCAATTGGCTTTAACCCTGTTTCATCACAACGTCGTTTGAGGTCAATCATTTTATGCGGTGTTATGGTTGAAGGATGCCAGCAATTGAACTCTACATATCGGAAGCCAACTTTTGGCATGATCTCAAAAGTTCTGACAAAATCATTATCTCCAAATCCATCGCATGATAATGTTGAACAAGCTAAACCTAGCATTTACTACTCCCTTCTGGACAGGCATTTCTGGATGTCCATACCTGTAACAAAATTCCAATGATTATCAGCCGTTTTTAGGAGGCTGAACCGTACAATCCGGCAGACTGCGCAAAAAAGCTTCTGGACCTGATTTTTCATATACAGCAATGAAAATAAGCTTCTCTTTTCCTGTATTGATCGTAGAGTGCACAGCATCTGCCGGCACATAAATCAGGTCACCGGGTTTAACCGTCTGTTTAATGGTTTCTTCTTCCAGTTCAATGGTTTGCTCGCCTGTACCCGAAATGATATATAGTATTTCTTCGCAATCATCGTGATTGTGTGAATCATGACCTTTTCCAACTTCCAGCGAAACCAAACCTGTCGCCATTTTTTCGGTTCCGGTTACTCTAGGTTCCGAAAGCCAGTTCAGTCGTCCCCAGGGGAAAACCTGAGTTTCTACATCATCAGCGCTTACAATAAATTTTTTCTTTTCAGTACTCATAAAATCCTCCTTTTCCAGTCGAATAACAACCAGAATCATGGTCAGCCAGTATTATTTTTCATATTTAGGATCATTCAAGCGTCTCCAATATGAAGCAATCCCGATCTGAAGCCAGCGCTCATCTGCATGGCATTCATCGCCATACAGTTTTGAGGTTTTAAAAATTTCATGTACCAGACTGCTGATCGGAATGTTCGCGCCACTGTCATGGGCAATTTCAAGCAGATAACCGAGGTCTTTATAGTGAAGTGTCAGATGCCCGCCGCCACTGAAGTCATCTCCATACAGTAATTCTGGAATATCAAACTCAAGATAATCCTTCAGCAGTCGCGGATCCATCTTGTGTTTTTTGGCCATTTCAACAATCTCCGCGTTTGCAGCAAGGTGATTTGCCAAAAGCGCCTGATTCATCATCTTCAGGACCTGGCCTTCACCAATCTCACCAACATGCATGCATTTATAGCTAAGGCATTCAAGAACCTCTTTAGCCTGATCATAAAATTCGGCTTTCCCGCCCACCATCAAGATCTGGCCCTGCTTGCGCCAGGTCAGCGGCGAATCAATAAAACCAACACCTTTCTCCGCACAGAGTTTTTCGTATCGTATATCAGTATCAGGCCGACTCGTTCCAGTATCAATGATCAGCTGGCCCTGACGTGCGTTCAGTAAAAGACCACTGTCTCCGTCCATAACCTGTTCTACCGCTTTGCTTCCCGGCAAGGCGAGAATAATTATTTCAGATTTCTCAGCGATTTCAGCTGGTGAGCCAACTGAAACAGCTCCCAATTTAACAGCTTTTTCCACCTGTACCTGATCAAGATCAAGTACACAGAGCGGGTATTGTTCCTTTATCAGTTGCTCTGCGTAAAATGAACCGATGTTTCCAAGACCTATTAATCCAATCGCTTGTTTCATCATTATTACCTTAACTTTCTTTCATGATCTATCTAGCTGCTTCATAAACAATCAATCTGTATTGTACTTTGATCAATTATCTGGTCCTGTTGATCTCATTTTCAAATAGACTTAAATTTCACAACTTGATCTGTGATAGCTCTTTCGGTTGGCAATCTTTCAATGCTGGTCGCGCCGAAGAAACCTACAACCCCTTCCGTGTTTTCTAAAATAAACTTGGCATCATCTGGTTCTGATACCGGCCCGCCATGGCAGATAACAAAAATATTAGGATTTATTTTTTTAGCGGCATCATGAATCGCTTGAATATCCTTGGCTGATTGATCAAGGGTTTTTGCTGTTTTCGCGCCAATTGAGCCTTTTGTTGTCAGACCCATATGTGCAACAATCATATCAGCGCCTGCCTCAGCCATGGTCTTGGCTTCCTCTACATTAAACACATAAGGTGTTGTAAACAGATCCAGTTTATGAGCAGTGCGAATCATTTCTACTTCCAGGTCATATCCCATGTTTGTTTCTTCGAGATTCTGCCTGAACTGTCCGTCAATCAGACCCACAGTCGGGAAATTCTGAACACCACTAAACCCAAGATGCTTTAAGTCATTTAAAAATATTTCCATGTTCCTGTATGGATCCGTCCCGCAGACACCCGCCATGACTGGCGTGTCTTTTACAATTGTCAGGACTTCCTTTGCCATATCAACTACTATGGCGTTCGCGTCGCCATAGGGCATACACCCGGCAAGCGAACCTCTGCCATTCATGCGAAAACGGCCCGAGTTATAGATAATAATCAGGTCAACGCCACCTTGTTCCGAGCATTTCGCCGATATACCTGTTCCAGCTCCTGCTCCAATGATAGGTTTCCCAGCTTCTATTTGGGCATTCATCCGTCTGATAATTTCACTGCGTTCAATTCTCATGCCACATATCCCCTTTCGTGTTTAGCTTGTCAGATAATTGAGTGCTTTATGATGTGCTTTATGATTGCCGGCTCAAATATTCATGAAGTTTTTTTGCCATCGCCAGCGCGAAAGCTTCGTCATTAATGTCGGTATCCATTTCAACCAGTTCAACTACATCGTTATTCAAGTTCTGCCGGATACTGTCAAACAATGCCTGGTCTTCTTCCGGCCCATAGAACGGTTTACCCTCAACATCAATCATAGAGACGCCTTTTAATGGCAGAAACAGCGTACAGGGACCTGTGCTCATATTAAGCTTTTCAGCGATAATCCGCCCCAGCTGCTTATTCTCTTCAACAGTTGTCCGCATCAAGGTTATGGTTGGATTATGCTTATAGAGGTTTCTATCTTTAAATTTTTCCGGGACTGAATCCATCGGCCCGAAATTGACCATATCAAGGGCTCCTGTTGACACAATCTGCGGGATACCTTTCTTTCCAGCAGCTTCAAGGCGATTCGGACCTGCGTTCAAAACACCGCCAACGAGCTCATCACACCACTCTGTGGTTGTGATATCAAGCACACCTTTAATAAAGCCGCCTTCAACCAGTGCTTCCATTGACTGACCGCCAGTTCCGGTCGCGTGAAAAACCAGGACTTCATATCCGAGATCTTCAAGATAAGCGGCTGCTTTATTAACGCAAGGTGTGGTCACACCAAACATGGTCGCGCCGATCAGTGTTTTTTCATCATCAGCCGTCTCAGCCTCGTTCATCACCATACCGGCAATCGCATGAGCC
>SLMY01000094.1 GCA_007133255.1 Clostridiales bacterium | reverse complement strand
TATTGTCAATATATAGAAGCCTCATATAATATGTTTTGTTTGTTTCGCATAGAGAAACACCAAAAAAGAGGCAGGTGTGAAGCCTGCCTCAGTAATTGAATGAATCGTATGCTGTTTTTTGTATGTTTCAGACACTTTCGTCTGTAAAGTTAAGTCTAACTGCTGAACCAGTTGTTAACCCAGAAGGAATTTTACGACAAAGAGCAAAGATATGATGATAACCAGAATAGAAATCTGCTTGAATTTACCGGTGAGCAGTTTGATCACGGTGTATGAGATCAGACCCAGACCCAGACCAGTCGCGATAGAATAAGCAAAAGGCATCATAACCATGGTCAGGAAAGCCGGTACCGCTTCAGACATATCAGAAAAATCAATATCTTTAACACCAGCCATCATCAGGACACCTACCACGATCAGGGCCGGAGCTGTAGCGGCTCCAGGAACAATGCCGGCCACCGGGGCAAGAAAGAGCGCGACCAGGAAGAGTATGCCTGTTGTCACAGAAGTCAGACCTGTGCGGCCGCCTTCTGAAATACCGGAGCCTGATTCAATATAGGTTGTGACGGTTGATGTTCCCATGCAGGCGCCAGCTGTTGTCGCGACAGCGTCACACATCAGCGCTTGTTTCATTCTTGGCAGTGAACCGTCTTTATCAAGCATATTGGCCTGTTTTGCCGTGCCAATCAGTGTGCCAATGGTATCGAAAAGGTCAACCATAGTAAATGAGATGATCAGTGTCAGAATGGTCAGGACGCCGGTAAAAATACTAGCGGAGTCGCCTACCAGAGCGTTAAAATCAAACCTGAAAAGACCCAGCTGAGCCCAGTCTCTGAACGAGTCGGCAATACGAGCCGTTGTAACAGCTTCGGGCAATGAGGTAATACCCATCGGAATGCCAATCAGCGTAGCCGCGATGATACCAAGCAAAATAGCGCCTTTGATTTTAAGAAAATAGAGAATGGCGATAATAACGACACCAATCAGTGCCAGCAAGGGTTCAAACGGAAAAGCCTCCTGATCAAGGCCGAAATTGGTGAAGGCAACCAGTGTCGCGTCATCATTTACAACGATACCAGCGTTCTGAAAACCGACAAAAGCGATGAACAGACCAATACCAGCTGATACCGCTATCTTGATATTGTGCGGAATCGCTTTGACAATGGCTTCGCGAAGACCAATCAAGGTAATCAGGATAAACAGAATACCTGAGATAAGAACAGCTGCCAGCGCGCCATTGAAACCATAAACGGTCGCGACGGAAAAAGCGAAGAAAGCGTTCAAGCCCATGCCTGGCGCCTGAGCAAACGGCAGTTTGGCATATACACCCATAAGTATAGTACCAATAGCGGCCGCGAGACAAGTCGCGATAAAGACCGGACCCCAGTATTCTTCCCCTGCGGTAATGCTGAGAATGTCCGGATTAACAAAGATAATATACGCCATTGTAAAAAAGGTCGTAATACCTGCGATAATCTCGGTTCTTACGTTGGATCCAGAGCTTTTAATTCCAAAAAACTTGTCCATATGAACCCCCTGTTAATGATGTGGATTGAGAAAATAACACTGTTGCATTATAACCGATAATTATCAACCTTTGAAGTGTTAAATAACTTTTTGTAACTTTTTGTGTCTTTTTAACAGATGTGTCCCATTTCATCCTCACTTTATGTCATATTCTGAGAATCTTCAGACAAAAAAAGCTTGTCCGGCCGCGTATATAAGCCAAGAAAACTCGCGTCTACAGTCATAAAGTTCCTGCGGTGTTAAAGGCGTCTTTATTGATGAGCTGTTTCATATAAGGATCTGTTTTTATTCAGCTGCCGGATGAAAGAAAAACGGTCATATAGAGCAGGATCAGCAGATGCCTGATATAATAGCAGTACCAGTCAGTATTCGGTAGGCGATCAGACCAGTGTTTGGCAGCCCAGTCAGCACTTTCAATATTCAAAGTGGCGTGTCACACTGAGTACCGTTATTGATGAGGCAGTATTCTGCTGTCTGGTGGCTCTTACTAGCCACAACTAAATTGTACTAGGCAGGTGAAAACCTTGGACAAACGAAAACTGGTTCAATATTATCATCAGCTCGACCGTGCTTTTTTTATTGATGGTCCTGCCAGCTCTATGGCAGATCTTGATTCTGCTTTGCCGATTGGTCATGGCCAGACCATATCACAGCCCAGCCTGGTGCTGGCTATGACTCAGGCGCTTGATCCTGATTTGGACAGCTCTGTTCTGGAAATTGGAACCGGGTCAGGGTACCAGACAGCCCTGCTGGCGAAATTCTCACTGGTTGTATACACAATTGAAACGGTTCCCCAGCTGCAGGAAAGCGCCAAAAAGCGACTGCAGGATCTTGGTTTCTCAAACATTCATTTTATGTGTGGCGACGGCAGCCAGGGCTGGCCGGAGCATGCGCCGTTTGACCGCGTCATGGTAACGGCAGCAGCCGGGAGTCTGCCGGATGCGCTGATTGATCAGCTGGCGCCCGGCGGTCGTATGATCGTCCCGGTCGGCCCCAGAGGCATGCAGGAACTAACACTCATCACACGCGATAAAAAAGGGCAGATTCAAAAAAAAGTTCTGGAACATGTTGTTTTTGTTGAGTTTAAAGGCCGGTACGGCTGGCACTAAATGAATGAGTAAGTAATAGCAATTTTCATAGGTTCTCACTTCATTCCTCTTTGTCAGGAATAACATCCCAGCGTTTTTTGTCAATCATGGGAGTTTTGAACTGTGATGAAATCCGCCCCGTTTTTTCCAGGTGATCCAGGCAGGAGCGGATGCAGCCTCGTCCAACACAAACAGACAGATTACAGAAACGTTTAAGAATCGCTTCACCATAAGGATACATATCTCCACTATCGTCATCCTTGGCTCTGAACGGATTGTACCTTGGATCAACCCCCTGGCGATGGATTCGATGACAGGCAGCTGTATCAAGCGGAGCGTGCGCAAATTCAACATCGTCTATTTTTATTTTAACGCTGCGCTCTGAGCCAATCGCCTGTGCCTGGCACTCTTTAACACACAATTTGCATTCATCACAGACTTTGCCGCGAAACAGCGGTGTTGGTTCAAGTTCGGCATCAGTCAGCACGACAAACACCCTTTGTCGCGGACCAAATTCCGGAGTCATCAGCATCTTGTGCAGACCAAACTCGCCCAGTCCGGCGGCAACACCGGCGACGCGCAGCGATAGAATAGCATCGGGCCCGACCACATGTTCCTGACGCACTTTGCGGCCCATGTCCTCATAAAAAGGATTATGGACAGGAAGACCCATATAGCCTTCCGTCTCCAGTGCCAGACTGATTTTCCGAAGCATGTGCGGCGCGAAGACATCATTCAGATAATAATAGGAACTGACATTATACGCCTGCCAGTAGGTCCCTTCCTCAACGGTCTTCAGTGTCGATCGAAGCTGGGGTACCGCTACCGCGATCAGCGTTTTCGCCTGGGGAAAGATGTTCTGAGGATGATACTCTGGTGGTGCGTTATCAAAACGCGACATAGGCGCGAAACCGACCAGAGCTGCGCCCGCTTCCAGAGCGACCTGACGGATCTGTTTGGTTAAGTTCATTTCGTTCATGTATAACTCCTTTTATTTCAGAGGCTTATTAATGAATGCTCGTATGATCCAAGGCGTGTTTGATGACTGTCAGGATATCAGCCGATTTAATCGCTATGGTAAAAAATTCTCACCTGAAAGGAAGGTTGAAAAGCACTAGGGCTGATCATCCGACCAGCTAAGCAGCCGCCGCTCGCCATCCAGATTTTGAATGTCTGTAATATCCTGACTGACTTCCAGTGTGCCACGGTACTGCTTTGCTTCATCTTTGAGCGCGAAATACTGAATCAGTATCTTCCGGCCATGCAGGTTTATCCAGAAGCTGGCCTTCTCCCGCCTGCCTTCACGAAAAGCGCTAATAATTTCCATGACCTTATGCACACTTTGAGGCGGATGGCAGTTTTCTACCTTACGGCCAATAATCGCCGGTGACCGGGGGAAGACGCGTTCTTTTG
>SLMY01000210.1 GCA_007133255.1 Clostridiales bacterium | reverse complement strand
GGTAACCCCAGCCATCAGGCCTTTCATGATGTGATAGAACGATATCAGCGATATCTTTGTATCTTTTCAGATTGCGTAAAATATTATATCCTGTTTCCGCATGCTTTCTGATCTGGTATATCTCCTCTTCAGTGAGCTTGTCTTCCTTATCAAGTAAAGCCCGGCTGACAGTTGTTTTACCAATGTCATGAAAATACCCGGCCTTTTCAGCAAGATTGATCCTGTCTGTTTCAAAACCACTTGCTTCAGCCAGCTGCCGGCAAATCGCGGACACACGACGTCCATGCTTTTCTTCCTTTTTATTCAGTTTGTAAAAGGAGTTCTCAATATGCTCGAAAAGACGCTGTTCAAACAAATGTCGATCGGTTACCTTCTGTTTATACATCTCATCTTCTGCCGTATTAAACAGGTCACTGAACCGCTGGCTGTCCTTTTCTTTAGTTACAGACCCAAAAGAAGCTGATAGAACGGATTGTTCTAATTTGACCAGCTCCATCTGCTGCCTGATGCGCTCTAGAACCTGTTTGCACTGTCGTCGATCTGTCTGGGGCAGCAGAACAACAAATTCATCACCGCCAATGCGCGCGACAATGTCATCCGCACGGCATGTATCACGCAGAACATCAGCAAACTTTACCAGCAAATGATCTCCAGCGTGATGCCCAAAAATATCATTAGTTGCCTTCAATCCATTAATGTCTGAGATAATCAAGGAAATCGGTAAATTTCTTTCCACATCAAGCCTGCGCAGCTCTGTTACATAGAAATGCCGGTTATACAACGTTGTCAGTTGATCATGAAAACTTAAATAAGCGATTCTTTCTTCATTTTTCTTGCGCTTATCAATGTCTCTGACAGAACCAATCAGCTCAATCTCATTTTGTTCATTTCTCCTGAAACGTCCATTAAGCTCGCACCAGATCATATCGCCAGCTTTCGACTTTATACGCAACTCCAGATTCGGGTTAGATTTCGCGTCATCAAAACCTGTGTGATCTGTTTTATTCAATTTTTTTTTACGTTCTAAAGCTGATCTGCTGGCCGCGTATGCCTTCAACTGCCGGCTGATTTCTGTGCTCACCCGTTGATAATCTTCGCTGCTGACCAGCTGTTGAGCCTGAAGCGCTTTTGCTTCATCAACAGTGTAACCAAGAATTGACCGGACAGCCGGACTGATAAAAATAAATCGTCGTTTTCTCAAATTAAAAATCCAGACAGCGTCTGTTGAATAGTCGGCCAGCAGCTGATAGAGCTGACTGGTTTCATGAGCTTTTCTCTCAGCCTCCCTGATATGAGAAAAATCTAACTGAATACCTGCAAATCCCTTGATATTATTTTCTGTATCATATAGGCAAGTGTAATAGCCAGCTAAAAAAATCTGCTGCTGATCAGGCATAAGAAAGGATGTCTCATAACGCATTTGCTTCTGTTCAAAAAGATCATGCAGAAACTGCTGTTTATTTGCTGAGAGCTCATCAATAAAAAAGGATGAAGATCCATTTTTCAGCTTTTCAGGGGTTGTCTGGTAAATATGTGCCAGTGCCTGGTTCATGTAGGTCAGATGATAATGTGACAACGCATATCCAATTTGAGCTTTGCTCTGTTCTGATATTTGTGCCTGATATCTTTCATCTGCCTGCCACCTGACTGGTGTTTCAAAATGAATGATAAAAAGAGCAGCCCAGGGTTGCTTTAACAGCGTTTCTGTCATATCAGCTAGTATATCTTCACACTTGTCGGGCAACTGATTCAGACAAAGAGAATCCGGGTCTGTATTATTATTTTCAGCCATATCAATCTCCCAATCCTGCAGATGTCTGAAAGTTATCATAACTGCGCAGGTTGTTTCACGAATTATCAGCCAGTCTATCCTGCTGCTTCATCAGGCATAAATTTACCAGATATATCTTGATCAATGCGTTTATATCTGCTCAGGTTCATGCGCGCAGCCACCTAAATACACTATTATTATCACTGCTGCTGTCGTTACTGTCAATTATGGTTTTCAAAATATTCTTATACTTGCTGTTTAATCAACTTGGCAAGTATAATAATATTAGTTGCTAATAGCAGACAGCAGAATTTTACCTCGACGGGAGATATAGAGTGAGAAAAGATCACAATCAGCAATCTGAAAACTTGGTGATGCCTCTTGATTTCTCCAAAGATTTTGGAGCGCTGGAAGAGAAACCATTGTTTAATCCTCAACCACGAGGGAGATTTTGTACTGGCTTAGTCCTGATTACCCATGGGTTTGATGCCGGTTTTATTGGTGAACCAGAATGGATGGGCGCCATGCAAAACGCGATTATCAAAAGGTTAAAGTCAAATGCCAGAATGGGTCGTATTCATGTCGCTCGCCCCGAAAGCAAGAATGATAATGAACTGAAACTATCAATCGAGTGGTTAAAGCAGAAAGTTTCTGTTAATTCCGCTGGCAGTGACTGTGAATTGTTTATTCGATTAGACTGGACAGAGATTGCCAATTATCTGGTAACTGGAATTTCTACGGCAATGATTGCCGATTCTCTGGCTTCCTATTTATGCTCGCCTGATTCAGGTCTTCGCGAACTTAAAGAATTACCTTTGCATTTTATTGGTCACAGCAGAGGCGCGTCTATCATGTGTGAACTGGCGAAAATTCTTGGCAAGGAAAATATTTTAGTTGAACATGTTACAACCCTAGATCCGCATCCTTTGACACTGGCTGATCCACAACCTCCAGGTAAAAAACCTGTCATTGACGCGCCAGTTACCAAGTATGATAACATCCGCTTCATGGATAACTACTGGCAACAGACAAGCTATCCAAAAGGGAAGCCGGTGAAGGGTGCTTATAACCGCTGCTTTTCCAGACTGCCTGGCGCCTATCATCATACAATTCACGCAGGGTTTGGTGATCACATGAATGTCGTGATGGCTTATCATGCGACAATAGATCTGGACTTCCCGCCATCCACAATTAGCGTCGTGCTGAAAGATAACCACAGAAGAACCTTTTTCACGCCCGAAGAAGAAAATGGCGCGAAAACCGGCTTTTATTTCAGCCGGACAATCTCACCCGAATCAAGGCCGGCACCTAACCTTTCTTAGTTAAAAAGCCAACCAGCAGAAAGAATAAGCGAAGCTTGGGAAGAGACACCCGAAGTATAAAATATAAGCTGCTAAACAGACAGTTTGGTCGCTAAGAACGGGAGATATGAAAGAAAAGAGAAACCCTTTTATTTGCTAAATGGACTGGACAAAAAGAACGGCTTAAGGTAAAATCATCAGGCAGGTTCTTTAGAACAAGCTGATTTTTGAACAGAATAATGCGGGTGTAGTTCAATGGCAGAACGCCAGCTTCCCAAGCTGACCACGAGGGTTCGATTCCCTTCACCCGCTCCAATCATACGCCTTTATAGCTCAGTAGGTAGAGCGCATCCATGGTAAGGATGAGGTCTCCGGTTCGATCCCGGATAAAGGCTCCACAAAGCAAAAAGCTCCCCTTGTGGGAGCTTTTGCTTAGTTAAACTCTAGTTGGAATCATGCTGGTGGCCTCATCCTTATCTGGATGCGCTGCTGCTGCGCCAGCAGCAGCTATAGCGGACGCAGAGCCGAGCCAGACAAGGAGCGCGATGGCCAAGAAGCGCAGCGTATTAAATACGCGAGCATCGCAGGTCTGAGCAGCGACGATGTATGGCGAAGGCTATCCGTTCGCGATGCGCATTCATGGTAAGGGTGAGGTCCGGTTCGATCCCGGATAAAGGCTCCACAAAGCAAAAAGCTCAACCTTATTGGTCAGTTATTCAGGAATTACAAACGTATCAACAAGATACTTCATTTCGTTAATGGATGTATGACCTTCAATGACATAAAGCAGGCTGTTCTGCACAAACGCAGCGACGAGTTTTGATTCAGTTGCAGCATCATACAATTTCAGCTCTTGCTCACTAAAGGTAACACTTCCAGAATCCTTCATGAGATATGCGGTGATGCCGCTGACTGGTGACTGATACATTTCTTCATAATCGAAGAATGTAAAGCTAT
>SLMY01000234.1 GCA_007133255.1 Clostridiales bacterium | reverse complement strand
GTTTCTCGATGAAGATGAGGAAATAGCGGATGTCAAGTCAGAGATTCAAGTTGAGAACATCCAGGGGCGGGTAACCTTTGACCATGTCCGATTTGGTTATACTCCCGATAAAATCATCATCAAGGATTTTTCGCTTGATGTCAGGCCGGGTCAGCGAATCGCCATTGTCGGACCGACCGGAGCCGGTAAAACAACACTCGTCAAGCTTCTGATGCGTTTTTATGAGCTGAATGACGGCCGCATCCTCATAGACGGGCAAGATAGCCGCTCATTTAGCCGGGCAGACCTGCGCAGCCTGTTTGGCATGGTGCTGCAGGACACCTGGCTGTTTAACGGGACCATTCGTGAAAACATCAGGTATGGCCGGCTGGACGCGAGTGATGATGAGGTCACGAAGGCAGCGCGTACAGCCTATGCCGATCACTTTATTCATACCCTGCCGCATGGATATGACATGATGCTTAACGAAGAAATCAGTAATATCTCGCAAGGACAAAAACAGCTGATCACGATTGCCCGCGCTGTCCTGGCTAACCCGAAAATCATGATTCTCGACGAAGCGACCAGTTCTGTTGATACACGAACCGAAGTCCTGATCCAGAAAGCGATGCTCAAGCTGATGGAAAACAGAACCAGTTTTATCATCGCGCACCGGCTTTCAACCATTCGCGACGCCGACCTGATCCTGGCGCTTCGCGACGGTGATATTGTTGAACAGGGCACGCATGAACAGTTGCTGGCGGCCAAGGGATTTTACGCTGATCTGTACTACAGTCAGTTTGAGACAAATAACGAACCTGAGTCCCTGTAGCGGTTAGGTGAAGACTTCAACAATAACCACAGATTTACCAAGATGAATCCGGTAATAGACTTGTCCTGAAGTCTGGTTGTTCTGAAGCGCCTCCTCCATAACACGTTCAACCGCTTCCCTTGCCGGCAGGCTGTCGCCGGTATAAAGCAGCTCCATAAAAAAAATGTCTTGTTCTGTAAAGTCATGCTGACTCAAATGACCACCGATCAGGTTTTCCATTTCTTCAGCTGTACCGGCTGTCCGGCCAGTCTGCCGATAATAATGAGCGCCATCCTGTGGTGCTGCCGGAAAACTGTCAGCCTGCCAGATATGCGTTTCACGCATCATCTGGTCAGACCGCATAAAATGCAGATGCCGTACCGGCTGGTCCGGCCCTCTGTCAGGTATAGGATCGTCGTGAGTGACATCTACATGATAGAATTGTCCGTTAAGCTGAACCAGATTCCAGGCATGGCCTTGTCCATTTGATTCACCGGTTATCATCCTCACATCATGTCCAAGACGCAGCCCGATCATCTGAAAAGCCTGCGCGTAGCCCTGGCATAATGTTAGGCCATCCAGAAGCGCCGACGCAGCGTGGTTATGATCCTGATTTTCAGTTTCATCATAGGTAATGCGGCGAATCAGAAATTGATGTGCCAAGCGAAGCTGCTGCCACGGTTCAGCTGTCTGCTGCCTGATAGCTTGCGTGCTTTGCTCAACGATCTGGTCAACCTGGCTGATGAGCGTTCGCAGCTCGGTGTTTGTCATCCCATCTGCAAAAGCATGATACTCAGGCTGAAGAGACAGTGACTTGACTTTGCTTTCAGAACCGGTCAACAGTGAATAACTCATGCGTGCCGATCCATTGAGATAAAAAAACCAGGGGTTCTGGTTAATGACCTGCTGGAAAACGTCGTACAGAAGCGTCACAACACCATCTACCTGTGATTCTGAAATCCAGTACTGCTCAAAAAGGCTGTCAAGCACAAGCTCCCGCTTCATTTCTTCCAGCTGCTCATGCATCAGTCTGGCCGCTTCGCGGCTGAAGGCTTCATCAATGTCGCGCCTGGCAGCCTGACTTGTCTGGGTGGTAGTCGCCTGCCGGCTCGTCTCGCTGGTTGAATCTGTTGAATGGTTTGTGTCAGACGGATCAATCTCTGATTCCGAACCTTCCGTGATTGTCTCAACAACTGTCTCAAGTCTGGTGCTCGTCTGAGGACCAGGCGTTTCATTTTCAGCAGGGCTGTCAGGATCTGTACTGCCGGTCGTATAAAAAGACCCCGGTTCAGGCAGATTATTGGACTCCGGCAAGAAACGGCTGCCCAGGCCGCAGCCCGATAACAAAAGCAACCCAGCCAGAAGCAAGGCTGTCAGCCGAACGGCGGCTAAGCGTGTCTTCATGTGACGTATACGGTTCATATAGTTATCATCCATTTACCTGACCCGGCAGCTGCCCGCTCTTATATTGCATGGCCAGCTGTCTTAGTCTTGGCCAGGCATACGGGAAAAAGGTCTGGTAGGCTTCGCAGAACTGATTTTTGCCAAGATCGCTGCCCGGTCCTGGCAATTCACGATCACGCCGGCAGCCGCCGCGGCAAAGCGGCAGCCACTCGCATTTATCACATAGATCAAGCCTGCTTCCCGGTTGCGCTAAAAAACTTTTTGCCTTTTCTGATGTACCTAACTGCTCAAAGCTTTGATCACCCACATAGCCAAGCCGCCACTCATCTGTAACGTAAAAGTCACAAGGATAAACACTGCCATCCGACTCAATGACAAACTGGCAGGAACAGCTGCCGTTCATACCGCAAAGCTCCGGTTGTTCTCCGGCGATCATCCGAACCAGATTATCAAAATAACGGATGCTGACATATTGTCCCTGAATGAAATCGTTAGCCCATAAGTCAAACAGTTTTTTCAGAAACTGGCTGTAACGTTCAGCCGATAAAGAGAAAGAAATATCCTTTGGGTCCGCGCCAAGCGGCGGCAGACAAGGAATAAACTGTAAATAATCAAAATTATTTTTACGATAAAACCGGTAGATTTTCTCAATATGACGTGCGACAAGGCTGTTAATGACTGTCAGAATATTAAATTCCACACCACTTTGCCTGAAATAATTGACCGCACGCATCACCTGATTAAACGAGCCCTTACCATTAGCGTCCTGGCGCATGGCGTCGTGGATGGCTTTGTCACCATCCAGTGACAAGCCCACCAGAAAGCGGTGCTCAGATAAAAAATCAGCCCATTCCTCATTGATGACCTGCCCATTGGTCTGCAGGGCAAAATGGACCGGTTTGCTTTTTACATTATATTTTTTGGCAAATGAAACCAGCCGCTGATAAAAATCCAGGCCCGCCAATGTGGGTTCACCACCTTGAAAAGCAAACGTCACGGGGCCATCTGACTCGGCGAACGCCTGCCTGACAATAGCCTCCAGCCGCTCCACAGGCATCATCCCATACGAAGGGATGAGACGGTGCTCAGAGACATCGTGATAAAAACAATACTGGCAGCGAAGATTGCATAAACTTGAAGCCGGTTTAATAAGTAAACTGATTGATTGCATGTAACTGGTTCCTCATGACTTTCGTGACAAATGGCTGATGCTCTATTATGAAGACAAATTACCCTGACTGTCAATAACAAGACCAGGCGCCTAAAGATGCTGTTGAATCCTCTCTGAAAGGCAGCAGAAGCTAAGACAGGTAGTCAGGGAAAATCTAATCACTTATTTTCTGGTACTGATCAGTCTCGCCTTCTCAACAGCGCGATACTGGCGCCTGCCGTCCAGAACCAGACTTTCCATCAGCGTTATGTCTGAAACAGTTTGTCTGAACACAGGTATGAAACGATCAAATACCGGTAAACAGCCAGGGTTTATCTTTGCTTGTCTGGCCAGTGTGATATGTGGTTTAAAAGCTCTTCGCTCATAGGGCAGCCCCACTTTCTTCAGCTCTTGTGTTAAGAGTCGCTGCACGTTTGCCAGTTGCTCAGATGATGCTAGCCCAAGCCATAAAATGTCGTTACGATGGCCAAAACAGCCAAGTTTTGACACAGAAAGCTCAAACACGGCTGTTTGAGCAGCTGTTTTTCTGAGTATGTCAGATAAATCAGGCAGTATCGCGTCTTCCACATCACCGATAAACTGTAAAGTCAGATGCAGATTTTCAATTCTGGAAAATCGTCCGCTTATACCTGATCTTTTGAGCTGGCTGATTAACGTTGACAGGTGCTGACGAAACGCGTCCTCAAAACAAATAGCGAAAAACAAACGTCT
>SLMY01000168.1 GCA_007133255.1 Clostridiales bacterium | reverse complement strand
CGCCATAGGCATAAGCCGCGTTAATCCGCTCCGGCTGACTACGGCCTTCTATATTAACCTGGGTGTCACGCATAATGGACGTCAGTTTAATCATATCGTGACGCTGGTCAACCGTTACAACAATAATGCTGTCGGCACGCGACACCACTTCAGTAGGGCTTCGAGCGTCAATGCCAAAAACGAGAATATTCTCAATCTTAGAATCTTTCTGAGGTTCTCTACGAATACTAAAACCAGGCTTAACATGAACACGCGTTCGTCCGCCTTCACCCCAGGGCAGATTCTCGCCTTCCTCTTCCAGAACAACATCGTCCAGTGGCAGCGGTTCGTATTCATCCGCGTCAACAAAACCAATCTGGGTTCGCATGGGTTGTCCAAGTAAAATAATGACATAAAGAAACAGCCCGGTGATCAGGCCGGCAACAGCCAGCATCACGTAAAGAAACACATTCCGAACCAGATGCTGTTTTTTCTTTTTTTTCTTCTGTCTGGAACGCGGCGGCGGTGGCGGCGGTGAAGCAGTAGGCTGATCCCCGGCAACAGCGCTTCCTGGCACCTGGTATCTTCTTTTCATCAATCATCTACCTCTCTTTGAAAAGTCGACTCAAAATCACCTGAAGCAGAGAAACAACCAGCGCCAGCGCCAGGCTGGGCCAGAAACCGCCAAGACTAATTCCGGAAACCAGCGCGTCGGCCAGCATCACCATTAAGGTATTGACAACCAGGCTGAACAAACCTAAAGTCAAAATAGTCAATGGCAGCGTAATCAGCTTGATAATCGGCCTGACCAGGCTGTTGATCAGCCAGAGTACAGTACCGGTAATAACCGCGGTCATAGGGGTATCAAACTGAATATAGTCGGCCATTACATAGCTCATCAGAAAGATGGCGCCAATACAGGCTGCCAGATTAATGATAATTTTCATAAAACTCTAAAAAGACTCCTTTCAACGTCAGCGCTCCCAGCCAGCCGGGCAGACACAACTGCTTCATATAAACATCTTAGCCGGCGGATGAGTCCCACAAATCCAGATATTATTTTCAGGCAGACATCATCACTGCCTATGGGTAAATAAAATGACAGTTGTCAGTCAGGCATGATCGTCGTCTTTTTCGGACTGCTCCGGCCTTCCAGGTTAGGAACGCGGCGCTCCAGCGCTGCCATTGATATCTCAATATCTTCCTCAACCTCTGCCGGTGTCATGCACCCAACCGTTACCATGTCCTGTTCACGAATGGTATGCCAGGCAAAACTTAATCCAACAAAAGGACTGACGCGTCCGGCAGCCATCGGCTTAATTGTCATAACCGGCTTACGGGCCTGGTGAATCACTTTGTGAATATACTCAATTTCCACCTGCATCAGAAAACCCATGCAGTTATAGATCTGGATATACGTTTCAACGTCATACTCATTGAGATCGGAATACAAAATAAGTTCCGGCATATGCGCCGACAACCCGGGGATCATGTCACGATCACGGATCATGGACAGGTAGTCCGGCAGACGCTCAATGGTTTGCTTATTCTTATTCACCAGCTGCTCGGCAGATGAATGATGCGGCATACAAAAAACAGTCCCTTCACGTTTCACGTCATCGAGCAGTTTTTCAGTTTCACGCCTTGCCTCCGGTGTATCATCCATATTCATGATGGGTGTATCAATACGGATAACGCCTTTTCCGGTCCGGTCTTCCGCCGTTTTAATCCCGTCCAGCAGATGCCTGTTAAGATGCATCGGGGCCATAATCGCGTCAACCCCATGAGCCAGATAAGCGCAAATCACATCAGCGATCGCTTCCTTTTCCTTATGTATACCTTTTATCAGGCTGTCAGCAGCCTGGCTGGTATGACTATAGCCTAAAATCCAGTTAGTACCCATGATCATGCGCGGCATGGAGACACCGCCTACTGTGGTTCGTGGGAATACAGCCATAATAACCTCCGAAAATTAATTTGGTCTGTTAATACCTATTATTTATTGAAACCGTTTTTTAACCGGATTCTATAAATGACACCCCTCTATCATACCATATGCGACATCTGTCAGCGACTTTTTTTGTTTGCCTCAAGCTTATCACGGCTCACCATAACAGCGCTTTCAACGCCCTCTATAGCCGCGATCTGATCAACTTGATCAAGGCTGATATTGCATAGCTTAACCTCAACCGCCAGATCAATCATGCCATCTTGCTCGTGCTGCGAATGTATGTCTCCCTGCATCGGCTGCAGGCTGGCAAAAACAGCCTTGGCCGCTTCAAGCTTAAAGCGGATTAACAGCAAATACCCCTGCTGGCCGGTACGAAACCGAAACCAGCCCAGCGCGGCTGCCGCGACTACAACATTAGCCAGCAAAACCGGCCAAGTCAACCCGGCGCCTATCATCAGGCCGGTGAGGACCGTCCAGAAAACAAAAGACACATCGGCCATATCTTTGATAACCGAACGGTAATGAATAAAAGCCAGTATGGCGATCATCAGGATAGATAACCCGGGCAGCATACTGTTCTGATAATAAATCAACGTTGTCAGCACCGCAGCCGGAATGAGGGAACCGGAAAGTGGCCGCTCTTGAGGAATATCGGCAAAATAGGCACGGCAGACTATAAAAATAACCAGACTCGACAACGCGGAGAACATTAACAGCATAAACAGGCCAAGCCATGTCTCGCTTTCAGACAGCACACCGGCTTCTCCAATTAAATCTATAAACATTGTTAACCTAAACTCATACATGGACTTATTCTACCGATTCAATACTGTAACTGCAACAAAAACAAATTGTTTTCAACAACTTCGGTGCCTGGCACCCTCTGCACAGGAATGCCTGGAACTTCGGTGCCTGGCACCATTTGCACCCTTTGCACAGAAATTGAATTTTGGCAAGGTTTTTTGTGCCTGGAGGTTTTTTGTGCCTGGCACCATTTGCACCCACTTCTGTGCCTGGCACCCTTTGCGCTTTTTTTGTTCTTTAACCCGTAAACAAGAAGACTCCCACCTCTAAGCAAAGAGAAGGTAGCGAGATGAATTGTTAAGCCTGCCCGCATTATATTTTGTTATAAATACCCTTTAGGGTTAAGTGGTGGGAGTATGTCACTCATGAGAGGCTCAATTGTGATAAAATGAGATCAGCAAAATAGGAAGGATAACCGCGCATGCGTCAACCGCTTCAGACTTTTTGCTTATTGATTGGTATTTTGCTCTTGATCAACTCAATCTTTTTGTTTTTCAGAACAAATATTAATATGGGTACCGTTCTACCGGCTATGGTTGGACTGCCGCTGATCTTTGCCGCGTTATTTTATAACAGACTTGCCGGCGGCAGCGGTTTCTGGTTTCTGGCCCGAACCGGCCTGATCATGGGATACAGTGTTCTGATCGTTGTTTTACTGCTGATCGCCGGCCTGATGCTGCATCAGCTGCGTCAGAAGCCAGACCCGAAGGCTGAAGCGCTGGTTGTTCTCGGCGCGGCAGTTTTTGGTGATCAAGTCAGCTTGACCCTGGCATCTCGCCTGGACACAGCTCTGGCTTACTGGCAGACACACCCTCATCTGTTGATTGTTGTCTGTGGCGGTCAGGGCCCTGACGAAAATGTCAGTGAAGCTTACGCGATGGCCAGATATCTGGAACATCGTGGTGTTCCGCCAGATAAACTGCTGCTTGAAGACCAGTCGGTTAACACAAGAGAAAACCTGCGCTTCGCAAGGGAGCACCTGCTGGAAGCGCTTGCTGAAGATCAGGCGGACGCTTCAGCTTCATCAGGAGCACACACATCCGCCGGTGATAACCAACAGCCGAACATCATTGTTGTCACATCCGCCTATCATGTACTACGTGCTGTTGATACAGCTGAAAATATTGGTTTTACCACCAGCAGTCTGGGCGCGCCCGTCTTATGGTATCTGCTGCCTGGCGATTTTCTTCGTGAATCACTGGCGCTTGTCTATTTCTTTATATTTGGTCATTAAGAACTAATGGTTTCGCCCAGCTGCTGAAGAGATCATTACTTTATTGACAGTAAAAAAACTGACAAGCAAAATCCGACCAAATATTAAGGTGAAACAAAGAACGCTTAAATAACGAAAAAGAACATTTAATTT
>SLMY01000061.1 GCA_007133255.1 Clostridiales bacterium | reverse complement strand
GGACGCGATCATATCGGACATCACGTCACCGTCATAGTTCTTGCAGGCCCAGAGCATACCGCCTTCGGAACGCATGATTCTCGCGACTGCATCGTCAATCAGGGTATAGAAATACTCAATGCCGGCCGCTTCAAATTGATCAGCATATTCTTTTTCGTAGATTTCCGCGAAGACATCTTTAAAACGATGGTCGTATATTTTTGAAATAGTATCTTTGGTCGCGAACCACAGATCCTGTTTCAGATCCAGTGCGAACTCGAAACAGGCTCGGGCAAAGCTGGCGATTGACGCATCTGTGTTATGCATACCCATCAGCACACCGCCGCCGTCAAAATCGTGAATCAGCTGCTTGCTGGTTTTACCATCTTCTGTAGTCACAAGCAGTTCAGCTTTGCAGGGTTTTTCGATGAGTATCTCAGAGTTTTTATAAACATCACCATAGGCATGACGGGCGATGGTGATGGGTTGTTTCCATGAGCTGACAAAAGGGCTGATATTATTGACCATGATAGGCGCCCGGAAAACCGTGCCGTCGAGAATAGCGCGGATCGTACCATTCGGGCTTTTCCACATTTCTTTAAGATCATATTCATCCATTCGCTGTGCGTTTGGTGTGATCGTGGCACATTTAACCGCCACGCCTAATTCACGGGTTCTTTTGGCGGCGTCAATGGTGATCTGATCATCTGTCGCGTTGCGATGCTCAAGCCCAAGGTCGAAGTACTCTGTTTTAAGCTCAATAAAAGGATCAAGCAGGATATCCTTAATCTGCTGCCAGATTATGCGGGTCATCTCATCTCCGTCCATCTCAACGAGCGGTGTTTTCATGTGTATCTTTTTCATGATGCTACCTCCAACTTTTTGCCGGTCATCCGGCTGTATCTATTGCCGTACGGCCATCTGTGACCGTGTTTTTAAAAATCCGACGCCTGTCCGCTTCACAACACCCTTCAGAAAAGTGAAGCTTAGCACCCGGTCTTTTCATGCCGCCTGCCGCTTGCGCTGACACCGCGCGACCATCACCGGCACCTTAGGTATTATAGATAATGACCCTATCAATCGTCAATGAGGTCCTATTGATTCAGCTGATAACGGGTCGTTTCGGCAGCCGTGATCAGCAATGTTTCCAGCGCCAGCCTGTCGGATATTTTGCCGGTTTTCACATTGAGGTCTGTTTCAAAGCAGCGGCCATACAGCGCTTCCAGAATGGGTATGGATAACTGCCGCGCCTGCTGGCTGAGCCGTTTTGCCACGAACGGCATGACCTTGAGCGTTGAGGCTATTTTATCAGGCCGCTGCAGTTCAGCGGCGCAGATCAGCTGACGAATATGGCGCGACAGCATGAACGCGATCAGCTGTACCGGCTGTTTCTGGCCAATAAGAGTATCGAGCAGCTGCAGCGCTTTTTGCGTATTGCCGTTCGAGATCGCGTCTGTAAGATCGAACACTGTGCCGCGAAGATCTGGCAGTGACAGATCGGCGATCAGGTCTGCATCCACCTGTGATGTTTCGGTGTACGTACAATACAAAAATATTTTTGTTAATTCCTGCCAGATGACATGCATGCTGCTGTCACACCGGTCGAGCAGGCTTTCGGCAGCCTTCTGGCTTATTGCTATCCTGCGTTTCCCGCACTCGGCCTCCACCCATGCCTGCAGCGTTCTTGCCGGCTGCCTGGGAATCTCTGCCAGCACACCAGCTTTGTCAATCGCCTTTACCAGGTTCTTAAGGCGCCGGTCTACCTTATCCTCAATTATCACCAGGCAGACATCATCGGTCAGCAGCTCGAAAATAGCCGTCAGTTTATCCTGCCGGTCCTTCTGGGCGGAGCTGGCGCTGTCATCATCACCTTTTTTAACACCGCGTGAACCGCCAGTTAGAGTCAGCCAGCCGCTGTTTCTAACGATAACCAGTTTTTTCTTAGACAAAAATGCCGGCGTCTGTACTTCTGCTTTCACTTTATCCAGATCAAGCTTTGCCGGCTGTCCGTCGCCATGCATCACAACTTTATCCAGATCCTGGCTGCCCGGCGCGATCAGCAGGCTGCCAAGGGCTTCCACTAATTTCTCAATCAAAAAAAGTTCTTCGCCGTACAGGACATAAAGCCGCTGGCAGGTTCCCTGCCGCAATTCAGATCGCAGTTCCTGATATCCGGTTGTCTTTGTTTTTTTCTGCGCCATACCAACCTCTTCTTTATCTTTAGTTCTCATCAGGTGTACCCGCCATGGCTGAAAGTTCCCAGCTTGCGGGCCATACCTGCCAGCGCACCGCGCCGTGCAGATCGGTTCGCCAGATCATGCAATCCACAGCCTTCAAGTTATCCAACACGATTTGCGCCGGATGACCATAGCGGTTATAAGCACCAACCGTGATCACAGCTGCCTGCGGTTTTGTCTGCTCCAGGAAAGGCATCTGCGTTGTTTTTCCCGATCCATGGTGAGCCACTTTGAGCAAATCCGTTTCGGGCCATGTCCCTTCTCGTACCAGAGCCTGCTCCACTTCGCTTGTACAGTCACCTGTCAGCAGCAGACGATAGTCAAAAATCTGTGCCAATATCTGTAAAGACAGCGTATTCCCGTCCTTTACCGGCCTGGAAAGCCATCGCGCCGCGAAAGCGGCCTTTGTCTGATCTTCAGGAAAAAGCACTGTCATAACCGTCTCCTGACTAAACTGTATTGTATCATGACTTCGCAGTGTCTGCACCAGAATATCAGCTTCTTGTGCCGCGGCCAGAGCCTTCCTAACCAGCCGGTCGCTCCCTTCGTCACGTGAAGGAACAACCTGCCAGTGATCAGCTGGAAAAGCGTGTTTTACCATCTGGCTAAATGGTTTAATCGTTCCGCCAGCTGTCGCGTTTTTCAGACCGTCATTTTTCACGATCAGGCCATCCGGGAACGCCAGCTTATTAACTCTTCTCATCTCGATTAAATCGATCAGTCCCCCCAAGTGGTCGTCGTGACCATGTGTGGCGATCGCCAGATCAATCTGGTTAATCGCCAGCGCGTCCATTGCCGGCAGCAGTACCCGATAGCCGCTGCCGGATGGTCCGCCATCTACCAGGACACTCTGGCCGCCGCGTTCACGCAGCAAAATGGCGTCGCCCTGGCTAACATCCAGAAACCATACAGTAAAAGGCGGCTGCAGCCAGAAGTGGACCAGGCCAAACAGCAGCAGCGCGGCGGTCAGCGCCAGCTGACCTTTTAGCCAGAAGCGCCGGCAGCGTGATATAGACTGGTTAAAAAACTGTAGAAATGATGTCATCACCCCGCAGCTGTAAAGGATGAGCCAGGCAAGAAAAAGCCAGACCAGGGGCTGGAAAAAACCTTCTTGTATGCGGGGCAGCGGCAGGCGGCCAACAATGGAAGCCAGTGTTTCAAGCAGATTCAAAAAAGAAGCCAGCGGCATAAACAATATTCTGGCCAGGGGTTCAAGAAACGTGACTCCTCTCAAAGCCAGCATCGCCCCAGGTATAGCGGCCAGGGCTGCCAGAAGAATCAACTGGACCAGAAACGAAGCGGGAAGATTAACCAAAACGCCGATCCAGGTCATTTCACCACTGAGGCTTAGCGCCAATGGCAGAACCGCCAGCTGCACACAAAGCGGCGCGGCCACGATAAAGGCGGCTTTTTGTGATAAGAAAGGCAAAAAGCGCCGCAGCTTTCCGGCCAGCGGCCTGACACCCGCGATCAGGCTGCCAGAAGCCAGCAGCGACAGCCAGAAGCCTATTGATAAAACGCAGTCTGGACGCGCCGCGAGCAAGACGAACGCGGCCAGAGCCAGGGCGTTTAGCGAATCTGCCGGCCGCAGCAGAAAACGGCCCCATAAAACAGCCGCGTTCATGATAACAGCCCGGCTTAGAGAAACCGGCCACCCCGTCAGGCAGCCATACAAAAACAACACCAGCATGAGGACCAGAAGCCGCATTCGCCGCCTGATCCTGCTTAGTTTCAGTCCTCTATCAACCGGCAGGATCAGTAGCGACAGATGGGTGCCGGATACAGCCATCAGGTGGGCCAGCCCGGCCTTCCTGAATAAAGCCTGGTCTTTTTGTGTCAGCAGCTGTCGCTCACCAAGCAAAAGCGCTGCCAGCAAAGCGTTCTGGTTCTCACTAAG
>SLMY01000134.1 GCA_007133255.1 Clostridiales bacterium | reverse complement strand
GTGCCGATCGCGACACAGGAGACAGCATCTTCCGCCACTACAACATCAATGCCGATTTTAGCGGACAGCATGCGGTCGAGGCCATAAAGCAGCGCGCCGCCGCCTGTCAGAACAATACCTCTCTGGCTGATATCTGCCATGAGTTCAGGCGGCGTTCTCTCCAGTACTGAGTGAACGGCTTCAAAGATCTGGGCAACAGGTTCTTCCAGCGCTTCCAGCATTTCAGTCGATGATACAGAAATTGTCGCGGGCAAACCTGTAATCAGGTTTCTGCCTCTGACCTCCATCGTCAGCTCTTCATCACGCGGATAAGCACAGCCAATATTTATTTTCAGTTCTTCAGCTGTACGGTCACCAATCAGAATATTATGCTTGCGGCGGACATGTTTGACAATCGCTTCATCAAAACGGTCGCCAGCTACTTTCAGTGAATAATCTACAACCGGCTGGCAAAGTGATATAACCGCTATGTCACTTGTTCCGCCGCCAATATCAACAATCATACTGCCGCAGGCTTTGGTAATATCAATACCGGCGCCAATAGCAGCCGCAATTGGCTCACGGATCAGAAACACATCTTTCGCGCCAGCATGTTTTGTCGCGTCTTCAACCGCCTTCTGCTCAACAGGTGTGATAACGCTTGGCACACAAACCACAATGGTCGGTTTAAAATACTTCGCGCGAAGCCCTTTGCAAACACGATTAATAAAAGCTTTCAGCATGACCTCTGTAACCTTGAAATCAGAAATCACGCCATCACGCAAAGGTCTGATCGCGTCAACAATACCCGGTGTCCTGCCTAGCATCAGGCTCGCGTTTTCCCCTACAGCCAGTACTTTTCCTGTTCTTGAATTAATAGCCACTACAGATGGCTCACGTAGTACAACACCCTTGCCCTTAACATAAATCAAAACGGTAGCCGTACCCAGATCAATACCAATATCCATGCCTAAACCCATATATATACCTCACTTAGTGTTCCCATGTTAACCAATTGCAAGGACAAAAAGATCATGCCTGATGAAGACAGCTGAACCTTTGTTTGCACGCTATACAATGATACAATAGGTTGATCAGATAATCAATCAGCTCCAGAAAAAATATTCAGCTGGAAAGGATCCATCTGCATGCTTAAATTGCTGGCCTGTCTGTTTATGCTCATTGATCATATTGGCTATTACTTATATCCGATTCTGCCTGACTGGCTGTCAGCAACGATGCGCCTGGTTGGCCGTCTCGCTTTTCCCATGTTCGCATGGGGCATCGCCCTTGGATACACGCGCACACGCAACCCGGTTATATATTTCTTTCGAATGGCTTTATTTGCCTTTATCTCCGAAATTGTCATCCGGATCAGCCACCAGGAAGCGGGGCTCAGCTGGTCTGGCACCAATGTGCTGGTTACTTTCGCGCTGGCAATCGTGATGATCTCAGGTTACAGACTGGCCATGTATTCGTTTTTCGATATGGTAGGCAGTTTGCGTCCTGTCACACCAGGCGATGGTGGTACTTCACCCGATTCCCGATTCGATGTAAAGCTCAATCCGCGGGGTATCACACTAGATCCCAGAATAGGGCTCCCGGCAGGTCTTCTGATGATTTTCATGTCGGCGTTCGCGTCAGAGATCCTCCGTCCTGATTATGGGTTATATGGACTGCTGACTGTCACGTTATTCTATATTGCCCGGGATTTTTTCGATGAGCCTGATCTACTGAAAAGATCTTTGCAGTTTTTTATCGTACTGAACGCGTTTTTTCTGATCTTTCGAATTGTGGGTGAAGCGATGCCGACAGACTGGGCTATTGTGCAGACCTTCTCTATTGTCGCGCTGCCTTTGTGCGAACAGTTTCAGTACGGCCGTAAGCCGGGTAAACTGGCCAAATATGCTTTTTATTTGTTTTATCCCGGTCATCTTGCTTTACTGGCCTTGCTGTCTTCCTTTCTGATATGATCCGGCCAACAGCTCCAAAACGTGCATTTATTAAGCATTTCTGATAAAATAAGTCGTTAAATCAAGCGCATGAAGAGAGGAAATGATCATGACTTATTCAGTTGATATCGACCGTAAATGGCAGGCGTGGTGGGAAAAATCTTCTGCCAATATGTTCAAGCCTGAGGATTCAGACCACAAACTATATGTTCTGGAGATGTTCTCCTATCCTTCAGCATCAAACTTACATGTCGGGCACTGGTACAATTATGCCTTATCCGATTCCTGGGCCCGGCTGAAAAAAATGCAGGGTTTTGCGGTCTTTCAACCGATGGGATTTGACGCGTTTGGGCTGCCTGCGGAAAATTACGCGATTAAAACCGGGATCCATCCTCAGGACAGTACCTTAAACAATATTAAGACCATGCGCAAACAGTTGAAAGAAATGGGCGGCATGTTTGACTGGGACGCTGAACTAGCCACTTGCCTGCCAGACTATTATCGCTGGAATCAATGGCTTTTCCTGCAGTTATATAAAAACAATCTTGCCTACAGAAAGAACGCGCCGGTTAACTGGTGTCCCAGATGCAGTACGGTTCTGGCAAACGAACAGGTACTGGACGGCGCTTGTGAGCGTTGTCAGTCTGATGTCGTCAGAAAGAATCTGACCCAGTGGTTTTTCAAAATAACTGATTACGCTCAGGAACTGCTTGATGATCTGCCGGGACTCGACTGGCCGGATAAAACTAAAAAAATCCAAGCTAACTGGATAGGCCGTTCAGAAGGCGCTGAAATAGTTTTCGGCGCTGAAAAAGAGGGGCTGCCTTTGAAAGATGACAGCGGCAAAGAAATCCAGCTGCCGGTTTTCACGACGCGTGCTGATACACTCATGGGTGTCACCTATGTTGTTATAGCGCCTGAAAGTGATTTATGCCAGTTGCTGACAACAAAAGAACACGAGACCGCTGTGGAAGCATATCGCCGGCAGACAGCTAAAGTTTCCGATATCGACCGCATGTCAACAGTCCGTGAAAAAACAGGTGTTTTTACAGGTTCATACGCCATTCATCCGCTAAGTGGTGAAAAAGTTGAGATATGGGCTGCCGATTATGTTTTGGCCGGGTATGGTACGGGTGTAGTTATGGCTGTACCCGGACATGATGAAAGGGATTTTGAGTTCGCTGAGAAGTTTAAACTGCCGATCAAACGGGTTATCCGTTCTGCTGATGATTCACCTGATGATCTGCCCTTCATTGATAAGGGGATTCTGGTTGACAGCGGTCCCTTTACAGCTATGACATCTGAAGAAGCGATCGATGCTATGATTAAACAGCTGGAACCTGTTCAGAAAGGCAGGCGGCGCGTTAATTACCGTCTGCGTGACTGGCTGGTGTCTCGTCAGCGTTACTGGGGAACACCGATCCCGATTGTTTACTGTGACACTTGTGGTGTCCTTCCTGTGCCCGAGGATCAGCTGCCTGTCCAGCTGCCCTATGATGTTGAGTTTAAGCCGGACGGCGAGTCCCCTTTAAAGAAGAACAAAGACTTTATTGAAACCGTTTGTCCGCAGTGTGGTCAACCCGCTCAGCGCGATGCCGATACACTGGATACATTTGTCTGTTCTTCCTGGTATCAGTTCAGATATGTTGACAATAAAAACGAAAACGAACCTTTCAGCCGGGAAAAAGTTGACAAAATGTGTCCTGTCGATAAATATATCGGTGGTGCCGAACATGCCGCCATGCATCTGCTGTATGCCCGCTTTATCACAAAAGCGCTGCGGGACATGGGTTATCTTGGTTTTGACGAGCCCTTTTTATCTTTGGTTCATCAGGGTACTATTTTAGGAGCAGATGGACAAAAAATGTCAAAATCACGAGGTAATACGATATCACCAGATGATTACATATCTGAGCATGGCTCTGATGTCTTCAGGATGTATCTGGGCTTTGGTTTTGCCTATACAGAAGGCGGCCCCTGGAGCGATGACGGTGTCAAGGCAATCGCCAAGTTCATCGCCCGTATTGAACGTATGATAGATGAGCTCCCTGAAGCGAAAGCAGATGCTGTTTTAGTTCGAAACGCGGACGATAAGGAGTTACAGTATGCCCGGCATTACGCGATCAAGGCTGTCACAACTGATGCCGAGCGCTCACAGTTTAATACATCTATTTCACGTATGATGGAGC
>SLMY01000033.1 GCA_007133255.1 Clostridiales bacterium | reverse complement strand
TTTCTTGGGGATCTGGCCGGTCTAAAAGAATCAGGGGTCTATTACATCGCTCAGCCGCAGATCATTCGTTCTGTTACGGAACAGATACTCGCTGCTTCTTTGTCAAACAGTCCTGTTAAAGGGCTTGACATATCAGCTCTGACTTACATGTTCCTGACAAATCTTTATAAGCTGACATCTTCCGGCAATGCGAATAGTATCTCCAACAGGTACAACCGGCTGACGCCCATTCTAGACTATATTGAAGCACACTATGCTGATGCGATCACACTGAAGCAGCTATCTGATTTGATGAGTGTAACACCTCAGCATCTTTGCACATTATTCAGAAAAATCATGAATACCCGTATTTTTGAGTATATCAACCTTGTCCGTATCCAGAAAAGCAAGCTGATGCTTCTGGCAGAGCCAGATCTGGCTATCCGCGACATTGCCCATCGTAATGGCTTTGAGGATGTCAGCTATTTCTGTTATATCTTCAAGCGAATCGAAAAGATCACGCCGGGAGAATTCCGTAAATTGTATACGCGAAATTAATTATTTTTTCGCTGGCAGCGCCTGCAGCTTATATCCGGCACATTATTAATGATCATAACAGAAAAAAGGAGCGTTAACGCTCCTTTTTCTTTATCTTGATTCACCTTGTTAAAACAGACTACTTTGTTATCAGCCAAGGAATTACATAAGCCCCCGGTTTGCCTGTCAGGCAGATCCTATGTGATAACCAGCCCGGCTGACAATAGTATGCTATCTACTTCTGACCCATCTGATCAAGATCACTCAGTGCCGATTGGGCTGCGGCCAGTCTGGCAATCGGGACCCGGAAGGGAGAACAGGACACATAATCAAACTTAAGTTCATGGCAAAACGCGATAGAAGCGGGATCTCCGCCATGTTCACCGCAAATACCCAGTTTAATATTCGGGCGGCTGGCACGACCACTGTCACTCGCGATTTTCATCAGTTTGCCAACACCTATGAGGTCAAGCTTCGCGGTTGGATCACTTTCAAAAATATTCTTCTGGTAATACGTATCAAGAATTCTTCCTGCGTCATCCCTGGAGAGGCCATATGTCATCTGGGTTAAATCATTCGTACCAAAACTGAAGAACTCAGCTTCCTGAGCGATCTCATCCGCGGTCAGAGCGGCTCTTGGAATCTCAATCATGGTTCCTACCAGATAAGTCAGCTTAACACCGGCTTTTGCTATAATCTTCTCAGCGGTATCAACGATCACTGATTTCACATATTTCAGTTCTTTCACATCGCAGACGAGCGGAATCATAATCTCAGGAATAACCTGCATGCCCTTCTTGTTGACTTCAATGGCCGCTTCGATAATGGCACGAGTCTGAATTTCAGCTATTTCAGGGTATGAAACTGCCAGCCGGCAGCCGCGATGGCCCATCATCGGATTGAGTTCATGCAAATCAGCGATCAGCGTTTTTAAGTCATCGGCGGATATTTTCAGCGCTTCTGCTAATTGATCAATATCCTGATCTTCCTGCGGCAGAAATTCATGAAGGGGTGGATCTAGCAGCCGGATCGTGACAGGGTGACCGTTCATCGCCTTGAACAAGCCAGCAAAGTCATCACGCTGCATCGGCAGTATTTTTTCCAGCGCGAGTCGGCGTTCCGCTTCACTTTTGGCAACGATCATCTGCCTGAAAGCAAAAATGCGATCCGGCTCAAAAAACATATGCTCTGTGCGGCAAAGACCAATTCCTTCAGCACCCAGCTCCAGTGATTTAACTGCGTCGCGCACTGTATCAGCGTTCGCTCTGATTTTCAGTTTTCTGTATTCATCAGCCCATTCCATAATGGTCGCGAAATCACCAGAAAGTGTCGCGTCAATTGTCTGAATCGCGTTTTCATACACTTTACCGGTAGTCCCGTCAAGCGAAATCCAGTCGCCTTTCTCAAATCTTTTCCCGCTTGCCATGAAATAGTTGTCCTTTTCACGGATCGAAAGTTCAGAGCAACCGGAAACACAGCATTTACCCATACCTCTGGCTACGACAGCCGCATGTGATGTCATGCCTCCGCGCCCGGTTAAGATGCCTTGAGATACATTCATACCCTGAATGTCCTCCGGAGAGGTTTCCAGACGTACAAGTATTATTTTTTCACCGCGGGCGCTGGCTTCAGTCGCGTCTTCCGCGTTAAAGTAGACTTGTCCGGAAGCTGCTCCAGGTGAAGCCGGAAGACCTTTAGCGATCACAGACGCGTCCTCCAGAGACTTCGGTTCAAATGTCGGATGCAGCAGCGCGTCCAGCTGCTTGGGATCAATCTTCATTAACGCTTCAGCCTTGCTGATCATGGCTTCATCTACCAGGTCAACTGCTATTTTCATAGCAGCAGCGGCAGTGCGTTTGCCGTTACGTGTCTGCAGCATGAACAGCTGGCCCCGCTCAATTGTGAACTCCATGTCCTGCATATCATTATAATGATTTTCCAGCCTGTCAGCGATTTTTATAAACTGTTCATACACATCCGGCATAATGTCCTGAAGCTGCTGGATCGACTGAGGTGTCCGAATGCCTGCAACAACATCTTCACCCTGGGCATTCATCAGAAATTCGCCATACAGTTTTTTCTCTCCAGTAGAGGGGTTTCGCGTGAACGCAACGCCTGTTCCCGAAGTGTTGCCCATATTGCCATAAACCATTTCCTGAATATTGACCGCTGTCCCCCAGCTGACCGGGATGTCATTCATTCTGCGATATATAATCGCACGTTCATTATTCCAGGAGCGAAACACTGCCTTAACAGCCTCAATCAGCTGCCGGCGAGGCTCCTGAGGGAAATCTGCCTGTTTCTGCTCTTTATAAATCGCTTTATACCGGTCTACAACCTGCTTCATTGCGTGCTCATCGAGATCGGTGTCATGGATGGCTTCAACAGACGCTTTGACCTCGTCAAGCGCTTCTTCAAACAAGCTCTTGGGAACTTCCATAACAACATCACTGAACATAGCGATGAACCGGCGATAGCTGTCATAGGCAAAACGGGGGTTTTGTGTCAGTTCAGCAAGGCCTGTCACTACTTCATCATTCAAGCCCAGGTTGAGTATTGTGTCCATCATACCAGGCATAGAAGCGCGCGAACCTGATCTGACAGAAACAAGATACGGGTTTTTAGGGTCACCGAACTTCTTTCCGATCATCTCTTCAGTTTTCGCAAGAGTCTCGAAGATTTCAGCTTCAATATCTTTCTCAATCGTCTCGCCATCTTCATAATATCTCGTACAGGCTTCAGTCGTAACAGTAAAACCGCGTGGCACTGGCAGACCAAGGCCTGTCATTTCTGCCAGATTCGCCCCCTTACCACCAAGCAGGTTACGCATTTTCGCATTTCCTTCAGAAAACATGTAAACGTATTTAGACATGAAATGTTCCTCCCTATTGCTCTGCCGGCAGGCAGAATTTATTTTTTATTTTCTGACCATGTTCTGTTTGCTGCTCATTGCAGGTTTGATCCGCTCAAAACTAAAAATCGAATTTGTCATAAAAATAGGTCTCTAGTTCAGCAATCGGCAGACGAATCTGTTTCATGCTATCTCTTTCCCGGACTGTGACAGCCAGATCATCACGCGAGTCAAAGTCATAAGTCACACAATAGGGCGTACCAATTTCGTCTTGCCTCCGATAGCGTTTACCGATCGACTGCCGATCATCAAATTCAGTGTCCCAGTGACGGCTCAACTGATGCCATACAACCTGCGCTTCATCTTTCAGCTTGGCTGACAGGGGCAGCACAGCTATTTTGACAGGCGCTATCGCCGGCGAAAAACGCAGTACCGTTCTGATATCACCGTCAGCGATTTCCTCCTCATCATACGCATCACAGAGAAACGCAAGCGCAACGCGATCAACACCTAAAGAAGGTTCAATCACATAAGGAATATACTTCTTCTGGGCAACGGGATCAAAATAGGACAAGTCTTCTTTCGACTGATCCATATGCTGCTTCAAATCATAATCTGTGCGGTCGGCGAGTCCCCATAATTCACCCCAGCCAAAAGGAAACAAAAACTCAAAGTCTGTTGTTGCTTTGCTGTAAAACGATAACTCATCTTCTGAGTGGTCTCTTGTTCTGATTGATTCAGGTTTCATTCCCAGA
>SLMY01000151.1 GCA_007133255.1 Clostridiales bacterium | reverse complement strand
GCTCAAGTGCTTTTTCGCCTTTAGCAAGGCTGGCGAGGCCGGGCGACCCCACAACGTTCTGAGGATAATCAGCGTACCACCAGTGCGCGTTATGTACCCCTGTTTTTTGGAGATGTGCCAGCCGGTTTTTCGCTTTCACAGGCTGACGGACCTGTTCAAGATCAGCCAGATCCATACGTGTTTTATCCGGGCAGCAGGCCATGTATATACTGGTCTCCATTTCACAGGCATGCCCCAGTTCATCAGATTCCCATAAACTGTTAAATTGCTCGTCTTTATCCTGGTCCGCGATGTGATAAGCATTGGCCCAGTAAAGCACATAATCACGCGGTTCATCCAGCTGGCTCATAGAAAAATAATCCAGGAAAGCCTGGTTGCCGCCATGGCCATTCAGGATCAGTATCTTCTTAAATCCGTTCGCGGCAATTGAGTCAAGCAAATGTGATAAAACCTCAATTGTCAGGTGAGCCGGCAGGTTCACGGTACCACTGAAGCACGCCGCTTCATGAACCTGTGCCAGAAAGTAACCCGGAAAAACAACAGCAGGGGTACGAACGGCCGCTTCCGCGGCGATTGTCTCTACTACATCCAGATCGCAGCCAAATGGGATATGCTCTCCATGACGCTCCAGTGCCCCAACAGGCAAAACACAAATACGGCCGTCTTGAATCATGTTCTTAAATTCAGATGGCACCAGTTCAGTCCATTTCATACAATCACCCGCTTTCGTGGTATTCTACTCATTATTTTTGCTTAAAGGCGAAGACTCTCATCACGGTCTACCTGCAGATCAGAACGAAAATATCGATAAATAGCGGCAGCCTGATAAACCAGAATTCCAGCGAAAATCCCGATCAGATCAATTAAAAAATCTCTAAACTCGCTGCTTCTGCCCGGCACAAAAGCCTGGTGCAGCTCGTCTGACGCCGCGTAAAGAGCACAGATAATCAAAGTCAGCAGCGCGTTTCTGAAATCCATAATATTGAGTGTATCAAACGCCCAGGATACCAGCAAAGCGAGTATCAGATACAAAACAGCATGGCCTGCGTCCCGCACCATCTGTTCTGTTTGTACCAGCGCGGCTTCACCATATCCCGGCTCAGTCAGTTCCAGCAGCCTTTCAGCGATGCCCCGGCTGTATTGGCTTGACTCCTCCTGGGTCTGATGCGACAACGCGAATATAACGGCCATCCATAAGATGACCAAAAACCAGGCCGTCACAATTGTTAAAGGATAACGTTTGACTTGGTTGTTTTCCAGATACATACCAGCTTCCTCCTGATCTCGTCTTATTGCCGGCCCTGAGGCATCTCTGGCTGGCATGTTAATGCCTCAAGATGGCCTAGTTCTTCCAGTTTTTCCCTGACGAGGCCGATATCCTGCCACAAACGCATTCTTTCGCGATTATTTCTGAGTATATAGGCAGGATGAAAGGTAGGCATAATATAATAACCACTTTTCTCAATCCAGCTGCCCCGGATTTTAGTGATACCTTCTTGTGTGTTAAGGAAGTATTTCGCGGCCGTGCTGCCCAGCAGCACGATCACCTTCGGCTGTACCAGGCGAAACTGCCTTGCCAGTAAGGGTTTACACGCTTTTGCTTCCTCGGGAGTCGGCACACGATTCTGGGGCGGCCTGCATTTAACTATATTACAAATATGACAAACTTGCTCATCGAGTCCGAAAGCTGTCAGCAGGAGATTAAGCAGTTTACCGGCAGCGCCGACAAACGGCTTGCCCTGCGCGTCTTCATCAGCACCAGGGCCTTCACCAATCAGCATTAGAGGTGCCTGCACACAGCCGCGCCATACAACAGCTTGTTTGCGGCTGCTGCCCAGCTCGCAAGCCCGGCAGTTCTGGCAATCTTTTACAAACTGCTGCCAATAAGATTGTATGTCCTGTCCTTGTCTGTTTTCGGCTGGTGTCATTATATGCCTCCTGAACGGACAGCCGGGCAGCTTTCGCTGCCCGGTTATCACGAATTCTCTATTATTGTATCACAGCCTTAAACAGATGCCTATCACTCATCCGCAGCTGCAGTGACCGTCAGGATCATTCCGAACTTCAGATTTTTAAAATCACGGTAAAAACCGATCCTTTTCCGGGCTCACTTTCAACAGAAGCGGAGCCGCCATAAAGTTGCGCGATATGTTTGACTATCGATAAGCCAAGACCCGTGCCGCCAAGTTCTCTGGAACGGCTTGAATCAACCCGGTAGAATCGTTCGAAAATGCGATCCTGATATTCACGCGGAATACCATAGCCGTTATCACGGATCTGGATTTTCACCGTTTTATCATCACTTCTTTCTGCGCTGATCTCAACTAGTCCCTGCTGCCGGTTATATTTTATCGCGTTGTCAGTCAAATTGATCAGAACCTGTTTGATGCGATGTCGGTTAGCATAAACCTGAAGTGGTTTTTCTGTGTCTGGCAATCGAAGCTTTACTTTCTTCTCTGAAGCGGCTTCATCAAGCAAGACAGCGACATCTTCAATTAAGTCATTCAGATCAAATGTCTCATGATCAGTTTCATTAACAAGCTCCTCAATTTCTGAAAGGGTCAGTATATCACTGATCAGGCTATGCAGACGATCTGCCTCTATGTCGATTATATCTAAAAACCGCTCCGCGACATCGGGGTTATTGATCGCGCCATTTTTCAGCGTTTCAATAAAACCACGAATAGAGGTTAGAGGCGTTCTTAGCTCATGCGTTACATTAGACACGAAATCACTGCGCATTTTTTGAAGTTTTCGCGCCTGGCTGACATTAAAGAAACTGATCATAGCCCCTTCTGAACGGCTTGAAGTAAAAGGTGAAACAGTCACCTGATAGAGTTGTTTGCCGTCGACAGTCTGTAAATCCATTTCTGCCGACTGCGGCAGCCTGTTATCCATTGAACTGCGGGCCAGTTCCTCTGCTGCTGTCTGATGCGTGATCAGCAGGAGTGGATATACAGCCTTCTCAGGGTCAAGATCACGTCCAAACAGCTGTCTGGCAGGCGCGTTCATAAACCGAACCGCCAGCGACTGGTCAACAGCCAGCATCGGGCTGATAATCGCGTTCAGCATCGCGTCGAGCCGGACATTCTTATCCTCAAGCTCCGCGATTGTTTCCTGAAGCTGATGAGCCATCTGGTTGAAGGTTTTAGACAAAGCCGCGACTTCACCATCATCAAGATGCATCTCGGGTACCCGGGACTCATATTGCCCTTCAGCCAGCAACCTGGAAGCTTGTTTAAGCTTCTGGAGAGGGCGGCTGATTATATTCGCCGTAAAAAGAGAGATCGCAACCAGTAAAACCAGTGCCACAATCAGAACTGCAAAGATAGTTATGTACAGTTCACGCGTACCGGCCCTATGTGCGGTTAATGGCAAAGCAGTGCGGATCACAAGCTCATTTTGAGGATCATATATCGCAAGATAAAGCATATCATCCGCAACAGTTGTACTGCGGCGAACAGAAGTACCAGAGCCTTGAATACTGATCGCGTGCGCTATTTCCGGTCGGTACTTGTGATTGTCCATAAGCACAGGGTCGGTCGTGTTGTCATACAGGACCGTTCCATCCACATTGACAATCGTCAGCCGCAGCATAGCAGCGTCTTCTTCATAAACCTGCAATGTCCTTTCAGCTGCCTGGCTGACCGGCATGGCTTCATTCAAATATTGCTGCAGCATTCTGGCGGCCGTCATCAACTGGCTTTCAGTTCTCTGATTGTGATAAACACTGATCACCCTGACCGCTGTCAATCCAGTAATCGCGATAGCAATGATCAAGACAGCTGCCAGCAGACCGTATATTTTGTTAAGCATAGTAAAGGGCCTCCTGAAAAATCTTAGACATCAGCGAAACGATAGCCGCGGCCGCGAACGGTCTCGATAAAGATTGGATTCGCGTCATCATCTTCTATCTTGCGCCGCAGCTGCCTGATATGAACATCCACGGTCCGGGTTTCGCCGCTGTACTCATATCCCCAGACACGATTGAGCAGATCATCACGGCTATAGGCTACGCCGCGGTGTATCATCAGGTATTTTAGAAGCTCGTACTCACGGTGTGTCATCTCTATTTCCAGTTCATTCTTAAAGACACGATGCCTGGCGTCATCCAGAATCAGATTCCCGGCCTTCAACTGAAAGCTCTGATTTTGC
>SLMY01000277.1 GCA_007133255.1 Clostridiales bacterium | reverse complement strand
TGCCGCCATAGCAATGGACCGGATGCCCTTCTCGCTCAAACGCGCGTCCCGGTTCAAGATCGTCCATTACAGAGCCTCGTATTGCTTTATGTCCTCCTGATTGAAAATACTGTTTTTTATCACACAAAATACAGGGGCCAAACGCGCCTGCGCCTTTTAATTTTTCCCCCCAGGGTGTGAAAACACTCATGCCTGCCAGAACAATAATATTGAAGATAGCGGAAAGACTCTCATATTTCTTTTTCACTTCATGATAGGGCTGGACAGACAAGATACCGTCACCTCCAGCCATCTGGTACTCAGTCAGCAGTTTGCTCAGGCTGTCGGTTCGCTCAAATATCACATCTGCGTCAAGAAACATCAGCCACTCGCCTGTCGCGTTGAGCGCGCCGCTCCAGCAGGCTCTGGATTTACCGATCCAGCCCTTCTGGAGTTGAAGAGAAGACACAGTTTTTACACCATACTTTCTCGCGACCTGAGCTGTCTCATCTTCAGAATGATCATCAACTACGAGGATCTGATGAGGCTGATAATCTTGCTTTGCCAATGACGAGAGCAGGGCAGGCAGCCTTTTCGCTTCATTATAGGCTGGGATGATCAGGCTGACTTTCAGATGTTTATCTAATTTTGTTTCAGCTGATTCTTTGCTGATGAAAGGTATGCGCCAAAGCATGAGAAACCCGCAGACAAGTGCTATTGTTATGATAACCAGATTATAAATAATCATGTAAACCTCATTCACCCACTTCAACTTCTAACTGGCTGATCTTCAGCTGATCATGTCATGTTCTTTAGTTTCTGACAGGTTTCTTCCATGTGGTCTGCTGCCTTCTTAAGCATAAATTGTGCCTGGCTCGTTCCAACACAAGTCGGTTTTATGAATATCAGCACCACTTGGAACAGCCGGTTTTCCGAAGCAGCGGCAAAGCCTGACAGTACGCCCGGTACATACCTGCGTCTTGTTCATCCTGCATATAAGCCATCATATTCAACACCAATAAGGTCAAGCCGCGTAATCAGTCATTTACGACACGGATGACACTGCTCAGCTTGTAAATTTCCTGAATTAAAACAGCCTGTTCTTCAGGTGATAAACGGTTGAGACTTAACCTGAGATAAACATGTTCATCTTCGTGCTCGTTCTCTTCAGGCGGCAAGAGCTGAAGTCTGCGGACTGTCAGGCCCATATTGTCAGCTAGTCTCAGTATTTCACTGACATCCTGGCTGTAATGCTTTAAAACAATCTGAAAATTGCGGCTGCCCTTTCTTTGAATCAGGCGTTTCTCAAATTTCTTAAGCCCAGTCAAAATAATAAACGCAAGCGCTGTCGCGACCAGAGCACCTGCGTAAAAACCACCGCCAGTAGCCAGTCCGATGCAGGCGACCGCCCATAAACTGGCAGCAGTGGTCAGCCCTCTGACACTGCTGCCTGTCCGGATAATAGTTCCCGCGCCCAGAAAACCAATGCCGCTGATCACCTGGGCACCCAGCCTCGTCGGATCAAAAATGATTTCCGGACTATATTGGCGAAGCATATATTCACTGGTCAGGATAACCAGCGCCGATCCGACACAGACAAGAATATGTGTTCTGAAACCAGCCGGCCTGCTGGCCTGTTCCCGCTCATAGCCGACCAGACCACCCAGTATAAAAGCCAGAATAAGTCTTAACCCGGCAGTGCCAATCCACTGCCAGTCAAAATTGATAAGTTCGCGCATGGTCACCTCCGCTCAAGTCTTAGTAAATAAGACAGACTCGAAAGAATGGTATATGTCTAACTGCATTATATCACTTCATGGATGATAAACTCATTTGCGACAGCTCACATAGACCGTCTGTGCAGGTGAATAAGAAGGGACGCTCATTTGCCTGATAATAAAGCTTGTTAAGATAGCAGGAGTTGTCTTATACTTGTATCAAAGTTCGCAGATCAGGTAAATTGAGACCTGGCTGCGCTGACCGCGCGATTGCCGCTGATATGCCAGTGATATACGCAGTCAGAACCATAACATAATCAGGAGGAATTTTCTTATGTCTTTCATGAAACTCGATTGTGCCCCCAAAAACAAGCCGGTGCTGGATCCCGAATTTATACCGCTGAAAAAATTCAGCGAAGCGTTTCTCCGTCAGGCATCCAGGCCAATATCGGTCGTGATCGAATCAGGAACTGATTCAGTTGCCGTGTATGACACGAAAATTCATGGAACACCCGAAATGGCTGAGGCCGACGCTTACTATATTGATCGTCTGGTCAAAATGCTTTTGTGGCAAAAAGGCGGTTCTAAAATAACCATATGTGGTGATAAAAAAATGTATGAGCTGATTCGGCAGACTTATTCCAGTACCGGATCAAGGGCTTTTGACGCGGGCTTTATGGCCAAAGTTTTTGAACACCCCTTTGAAGTCTGTTACCGTGAGTTAAGCGAGAAGCCCCTGCCAGTCAGCAAAGCCAAGAGAGTCGGCCGCCATCTTGATGGCTGTCGTATTGGTTTTGATGCCGGCGGCAGTGACCGTAAGGTTTCAGCAGTCATAGAAGGTGAATCTGTTTTCAGTGAAGAAGTTGTCTGGCTGCCTAAAGAACAGACAGATCCGGATTATCATTATCAGGGAATCCTGGACGCTTTGAAAGCAGCAGCAAGCCATATGCCCAGAGTGGATGCCATTGGTGTCTCTTCCGCAGGAATCTATATCAATAACCGGACAATGGTCGCTTCACTTTTCATAAAGGTTCCTGAAGCGCTGTTTGAGGCAAAAGTGAAAGATATTTTTGTACGCGCCGCAAAAGAAATTAACCCGGATGTTAAGGTAGAGGTCTGCAACGATGGAGATGTGACCGCCTTAGCTGGTGCTATGAGTCTTGATGTCAACAGCATACTAGGTATAGCTATGGGTACAAGTGAAGCAGGCGGTTATGTTGATCAGGATGGCAATATTACCGGATGGCTTAATGAGCTGGCATTCGCTCCGGTTGACGCGAATCCGAAGGCAATGATTGATGAATGGTCTGGAGATATTGGCTGCGGCGTTAAATATTTCTCCCAGGATGCTGTGATCAAGCTTGCCCCGAGAGCAGGGATTGATGTATCCGATGCCTCAACACCGGCTGAAAAGTTGAAAATTGTCCAGAAACTGATGGAAAAAGATGATCCGCGAGCTATCGATGTCTATACGAGCCTGGGTTGTTATTTAGGTCACACACTGGCCTATTATAATGACTTCTATGATATAAAGCATGTCTTGCTGCTGGGCCGTGTCATGAGCGGCAAAGGCGGTGATATCATCCTTTCAGAAGCTAAAAGGATTCTTGGCGAAGAGTATCCAGACGCAACACTGCAGCCAGCGCTGCCGGACGAGAAGTTTCGCAGAGTCGGACAGTCGGTTGCCGCCGCGAGCCTGCCTGAAATCAGCTGATCGCTTTAAACTTTTCTGCAGAAGATGATCCTGCCGGCAGGTTTCAGATCAATTCAAACTATTTTATAACGAAGCATTATTGGAGACTGCATATGATAATAAAAAACGGAATAATTTTTCGTGACACTTTCACTTTTCAAAAAGGTGATTTAGCAATCAGCAACGGACGCTTTGACTCAGAAGCAGACACATCTGATCCTGACATCCTCGATGTTGAAGGATGCTATGTCATACCCGGGCTGACTGATCTGCATTTTCACGGTAACTCAGGCGCTGATTTTATTGATGGTGATTATGAAGGACTGCTCAAAATCGCACATTATATGGCTCAAAACGGGGTCACTTCATTTTCACCGGCTTCACTGACACTGCCTGAAACGATCTTGAACAAAGCTTTTGTGAACGCGCGCCGGCTTCGTGATGAAAAACCGGCGCACTCAGCCTGGATACGCGGAATAACGATGGAAGGACCCTTTTTCAACGCCGCTAAGAAAGGCGCGCAGAACGCTGATTATCTCAAGTTGCCTGAATATGAGTTTTTCAGACGGCTTGACGACGCGTCTGACCATATGATCAGAATAGCCTGTGTAGCGCCTGAACTTGAAGGCGCGCTTGACTTCATCTCGAGAGTCAAAAACAAGTGTACCGTCAGCATCGCGCATACTACGGCCAACTACGATCAGGCCAAAGCCGGACTTGACGCAGGAGCAAGGCATATCACGCATTTATTTAACGCCATGCCGCCCTATCATCATC
>SLMY01000236.1 GCA_007133255.1 Clostridiales bacterium | reverse complement strand
TGTTAAACACTTCTGATATGACTTCCGTCCAGCCATGGATAAAATAAGTCCAGCCATCTTCAATCTGAAGGTTTCTTGCCTCCTGCTGTTTTTGGGCCTGATGTAAAAATTCCAGTGTGCCCCTATAGTTCAGTTCCCAGATAATCGCCTTGTCAGGAAACTGTACCTGATCAGTCAAAGGCGATCCCGGACGATCTTTTCCAAGACCGGTCGCGTTAACAATCAGCGAGCCTGCCGGTACCGACTCAACAATTCTGTCATTCATGCCGGGCTCCGGACATAAATGAAAACTCATCGGCACAGGCAGATCAGACAGGATCTTGTTCGCGGAAGCGAGCCGCGGCGCGCTTCTGTTTGTCAGGTGTATTTTGCCCGGATAATTTCCGGCGAATTTTGCCTGGGCAAGATACGCGCTGATCGCCAGTGCGCTGCCACCCGCACCAAGCACCACAACCTCGGCGTTTGTACCTGCCCAGTGATGCTCAGGTATGAAAGCGTCCAGGGCTTTCCCTGAAGTTATGGGGTCTTTCGCATGTCCGATCAATCTGTTGTCTCGTTTTGAGATGGATGATATCTCCCCAAATCGGACAGCATAAGGATCTAACACATCAAACAGATCATTCGCGGCATTGTAAATGTCAATTTTGTGAGTGGTCACCAGCGCGCCCATGGACAGCGGATCATTTTTAATAAATTCAACACATTGCCGGTAGTCCTCAACCGGTGCATGGATATCCAGGTCGATCCCTTTAATCACCGCGTCTTCAATCCCAAGCACCTGGGCCCATTCAGGAAACAACCTCATGATTGATGACTGAGCGGTTGTGACACCGATAAAATATAATGTTGGTTGCTGAGCCGGCCCGGGTAATGACAGCATCATGTCCTCCCTCGTAAACCTCGTGAACGATATAGCGTGAACGATACAATATGGACGCACCATCAGTCAACATAACCTGGTCGCGCTGTCAGTCACTATAACCTGGTCGCGCTGTCAGTCACCTGATATCGAGTCAACCGCCTGAAACAGTGACATCAGCTGCTGTCTGACCTTTTCTGGCAAAGCACCATGCAGGATATCCTTGGCGTTCATGGCGAGATGGTCCGGATTGCCTGTACCGCATAAAACTGAATGAATGCCAGGCTCACCGGCGCAGAAGCGATAAGCCAGCTCTGTCAGGCTGCCGCAGTCTGACTCGCAAAGCAGGTCTGAAAGGGGCGCTTCCAGATTAAATCTGTCAAGATCAACTTGTCCTCGCTCACCCAGGCTTTTCAGCCGGCTGGCAAGATTCTGACTGCTGATCAGGGCTTTTCGCACGGCAAACATATCCAGGATTCCAACATTTTTTGCCTGTGCCGGCACCAGCACACGATCGCGTGCGGATTGGTTCAGCAGATTAAAGCCGACCATCATCACATCCCAAAAATCGTCCTGCACCGCTTTTCGCAGCATCTGATGCGAAGGGTCGGATGAGAAGCCTTCTGTGATGCCGATGAAGCGGATCTTTCCGGACTGCCTGAATTTTTCCATTGCCGGCACCAGTTCTGATACGGCGTATGCGTAGTCATCCGGCCTGACAGCATGCAGATGATAAATGTCCAGGTAATCTGTCTTTAGCCGCTTCAGGCTGCCAATGAGGCTTTGTTCCAGTTCAGCGGCTGTTTTCAGGCGTTTATCCTGATACAAGCCCGCCTTGCTGGAGAAAATAAGCTCCGAACGGGAGATGCCCGCTGCCTGGACAGCTTGTCCAACCAGTTCTTCCGTACCATACATTTCTGAACTGTCGATCAGATTAATGTTAAGGTCAAGCGCTTTTCTGACAACGTCCCTGCTTTGCGCTTCTGACTTACCTGTGCTTTGCCCCATGCGGCTGTGGCCGCCACTGCCAAATGATATCAAGCTCGCTTTCAGATTTGTTCTGCCCAGTACTCGATACTGCATCTTATCCTCCCTGTTGTAGTGATTAATCTATGTTTCCTTGCCAGATTCTTATTCATGTCTTAATCGAGAAACACCTATTACAAACAGATCCATTCCAGTTCTGATCTATTGTTCTTAGCCTGGGTTAATTTTTTTCATAACCGCTTCATCAGGTAACTGTTTCATCAGCTTTATCACAAAGCCGGTCTGTGCAGCTTTCGCATGTTAAAGCCTTGTTTGTCTGGTCGAAGAACCGCTGCGGATAAACCGCGATACGAATTTCCCAGAAAATGAGAACAACCAGAGACATGGTAAAAAGGCTGACCGCGAAAAAGCCGCCGATCAACACCGCGGGTGTAAAGATCATCATATGATCCCAGTTAAAAATCATACAGGTTGTGCAGCATCGGTTCTTCATGACCAAGGTTCTAAACGGACACCAGAACAGAATGCAGACAAGGTCAACAACATAGAAGACTGCTGTTAAGAGCAAAAGTCCGCCGGTGCTGATAATGCCTGTAAACCGAAGTCCGGCAATCAGGCCTGTGAGCAATATCCAGATGCCCGCTACTTTTAACCTTGTCTGGCGACTATGCTGAGTCAAGCCAGCTAAAAAATCACTGCTGATTGATTGTGCCGCTGGCTGATGGTATCGGTCAAATTGTTTTCGCGAACCCAGAAGCAAATTGCTGCTTCCAGGAAGCAGCTGTGCCAGCATATTGGCCATCCAGACAGCCCAGATCACATGCAGCCATGAAAACCTGCGAAAAAACGCCCAGCCACTGAGCACATGAAAAGATTCAGCCTTAAAGAAATAGAGCAAAAAGCAGCTCAGAGCGACTAAGAGCCTGAAATACAAGCGAAATTCATATAGCTGCTGCATAGAATAGTCTTTTGCTCCTGCAGCTTTTTGTGTTTTGGTTTCCTGATTAATGTGCAAATTAGTTTCCTCGCGTCTAAAAGATAAATTTCATTTTACCATAGATTTTTGAACAAGCCTTGACTGGACAACATCAAAAGCACAAATCAGCAACTTGTCATATAATAGATTATAAACAGCTGTGAAGAGTGGGCAGACATTCATGAGATGACACAAATCAATAGCGGGGTGTCACTCACGCGAAGCAAAAGACTGAAACTAATCAGGATGAGCCGTGTCGATTCGTGCTAACGCACATCAACTCATGTAAAAATTTCATCTGGAGGTCACTATTATGGATATCAAAGAAGTTATTATGAAACGCAGAACCATCCGAAAATATCAGCAAAAACCGATCAGCCGCGACATTTTGAGTGAACTGGCAGAATCAGCCAGGCTGGCGCCGTCCGCGGCTAACATGCAGCCGCTGGCCTATCTGGTTGTTGATCAGGCGGATTTACTGGAGACGGTTTTCGCAACGGTTAAGTGGGCTGGTTATCTGGCGCCGCATGCCAATCCCAAAGAAGGAGAAAAACCAGTTGCCTATATACTGGTTCTGGCTGATACAACCATCCGGGAAGATGGTTACCAGCATGATGCCGGAGCTGCCATTGAGAACATCAGCCTTCTGGCCTGGCATTATGGGATTGGCAGCTGCTGGATTGGCTCGGTAGATCGTCCAGCCTTGCAAAAAGCGCTGAAAATTCCAGGCAAATATGCCATCGACAGTGTCATCGCCCTGGGGTACAGCGCTGAGGAATCAGAAGCAGAGGACGAGAACGGATCTATCAAGTATTACAAGGATGATCAAAAGAAGCTGCATGTGCCTAAACGCAAACTCACCAACATATGTTTTTTCAACCAGATAGAAGATTAGTGCCTGATCTGCTGATTGTCGCTCTTTACCTGATCAGCCGCTATGAGCTAATTGCGCATTAAGTGATTTGTGGTACAATATGGAACGGTATGCAAAAAGAGTTTGAGACAGCTACATGGTAAATAAACTTAAAACGTTTGACCCAGGCAACCTAAAGCTTGTGCGGCGTCTTGTCAATCAGAATCACTTCTACTACGGATGGGTGGTTCTGTTTGTCTGCTTTGCTTCTGTCTTTTTCTCAGCTTCAGGCCAAACTTATTTCACATCGCTTTTTGTTGAATCGTATGTGGAGGAGTTTGGCTGGAGCCGTTCAGCCATTTCAAGTCTTTACTCACTAGCAACGCTTTGTTCCGGTCTCCTTTTATTTCTGGTCGGCCGTTTATCTGATCTTTACGGACAAAAGAAACTTTTGCTTCTCGCGGCAGTTACTTTAGCCCTGGCGAGTTTATGGACATCCAAT
>SLMY01000260.1 GCA_007133255.1 Clostridiales bacterium | reverse complement strand
TTCTGCCTCTTCTATCTGTTTTTCCAGCAGCTGGTTTAAGGCTTCTATTTCTTTATCCAGGTCAATTCTGGGGAAAATAGGCGTGCCTTTATGTACACCGTGAGGCGCCTTGTAAAGCCCGAACTGTCTTGCTGTTTCCCATCCTAATATGTCATGATCTGTTATACCTAGCGCCTGCCAGATTTTTTCAGGTGTCTGTGTCATAAAAGGCTGGATCAGGATTGAAATAATCCGGATCGCTTCCGCGAGATTAAATAATACGGTTGCCAGCCTGTTATGCTGCTCAGAAGAACGGGCCAGTATCCAGGGCGTTGTCTCATCAATATACTTATTGCTTCTCCCGACTACTTTCCATATATCCGCCAGTGCCTGGCTAAACTGCAGTTCTTCCATAGCCTGCTCAACTTGATCCGGAAGCGATCCGCATTGCCTGATCAAATCCTGGTCAGGCTCACCTGTCTGGCGTGTTTCCGGTAAACCTTCCGGGAAATACTTATCTATCATCGCGACCGTTCTGCTGACCAGATTGCCCAGATCATTGGCCAGATCAGCGTTGATGCGTGTTATTAGTGCCTCGTTAGAGAAATTACCATCTGAACCAAAGGGAACTTCACGAAGCAGGAAATACCGTATCGCGTCTACACTATATTTATTGCACAGCACAACCGGGTCAATAACATTGCCTTTTGATTTTGACATTTTGCCGTCTTTAAAAAGAAGCCAGCCATGGCCATAAACCTGCTTTGGCAGTGGCAGATCAAGCGCCATGAGCATAGCCGGCCATATAATTGTATGAAACCTGACAATCTCTTTACCAACCAGATGCACATCTGCCGGCCAGTAGTTTTCAAAGTCTGCCATGTTCTCTGGATAGCCCAAGGCGGTAATGTAGTTAGATAACGCGTCTATCCACACGTAAACAACGTGTTTTGGATCAAATGGGACTTTTATCCCCCAGTTAAAAGTTGTTCTTGAAACGCATAAATCTTCCAGACCTGGACGCAGGAAATTCTTTAACATCTCATTAGCCCGGCTGACAGGTAAAACAAAATCAGGATGATTCTCAAACAGATCAATCAGAGGCTGCTGATATTTTGAAAGCTTGAAAAAATAGCTTTCTTCGCGGGTTTTTTCTACAGTCCGGCCGCAGTCCGGGCAACTCCCGTTCTGAAGCTGCGTCTCTGTCCAGAAAGACTCACAAGGCGTACAATACCAGCCTTCGTACTCGCTTATATAAATATCACCTTTATCATAAAGTTTCTGAAAAATCGCTTGAATCGCTTTTTCATGCTGTTCATCCGTTGTTCTGATAAAACGATCATAAGATATGTCAAGCAGCTTCCACAAATCTTTGATACCGTCAACGATATGGTCTACATAAGCTTTGGGCGATATGCCTGTCTCAAGCGCTTTGCGCTGAATTTTTTGTCCGTGCTCATCAGTTCCTGTCAGAAAAACAACATCGTATCCCTTAAAGCGTTTATAGCGCGCCATGGCGTCAGCGGCGACTGTCGTATAGGAATGGCCGATATGCAGTTTTCCGCTTGGATAGTAAATGGGCGTTGTAATATAGTATGTCTGTTTCATGAGTATTCTCCTCTGGCGGTTTAATCAAACGGCTTAAAATAATTCAGCAGGGCACTGCTGCGATAACACTATTGAGCTGATAGATATTCACATATGATAATCACAGCTGTGAACACATATTCCGCAAGCTCATTTAACCCATTATACAAAACCGCGGCGGACTTGTGAACCATCCGGGCTAATCATCACTTGCCGCCTTCCTTTTAGTTTCAAGTATCATCTGATACAACTGGTTTTTCCGAAGTCCTGTCTGCCTGGCTATCTGAGCTGTGGCATTTTTGACTGAAACGCCTTCATCAATTAAGGCTTGCACGGCTTGAAGCGCTTCTGCCGCAGACAAAGTGTCGTGATCCACCTCATCAGATTTCAGATTAATCTTCATACGACCGCTATAACTGAGGCTGCCTTCCATGATTAAAACAAACTCACCGCGAGGCGCGGTTGTCTGATAAAGCAAGATGGCTTGCTCAACAGTTGTGTAGGTAAATGTTTCATGTTTTTTGGTCAATTCCCGTGCCAGTGTCAGTTTGCGCTGTCCAAACCCCGCATCCATTAAATCCTGAAGCGTTTTTTTCAGACGATGCGGCGCTTCGTAAAAGACTAACGTTCTTTTTTCATGTGCTAATTCCGTCAGTCTGGCCTTTCTTTCTTTTTTACTGACAGGAATAAACCCCTCAAAAACAAATCTGTCGCCCGCAAGGCCTGAACCAGCAAGGCCTGTCACAGCCGCGCAAGGGCCCGGTATAACGGTAACCGGTATCTCGTGCTCAGCACAAAGGACAACCAGTTCATTGCCGGGATCTGATACAGCCGGCATGCCCGCGTCTGATACAAGTACGATCTTAGCTCCGTCAAGCATATAGCTCAAAAGCAGTTCCCTTCTGGTTTTCCAGTTATGAGCATGATAACTGATCAGTTTTTTTTGTATATCTAAATGATTCAGAAGCTTGATCGTCCTGCGTGTATCCTCAGCCGCGACCAGATCAGCTTCACTTAGCGTTTTTACAAGTCTGGGTGAAATATCATTCAGGTTGCCGATGGGTGTAGCCGCTAAAGCCAGACAGCCGGGCTGATCACCAAAAGAAAGCTGTTTTTCATCATTCACAGTCTGTTCTCGCGAGGGTTTACTCATTCAGATCACACTTCCTTGACTATCATGATAGTCGTTCAGTTGTTGATAATTTCTCAATTTTCCTCACATCTTGCCATAGCGCAGTGTCAGATAGTGGCGTTTCATGACCATACCATAGAGCAGCTTCATGACTTAGGCAATCTGGCGTCTCATATAACACAAAGACCGGTTCCACACGAAAACCACCCGCTTTGCCCCTATAGCGTGCCGCGATTAAGAAAACAGATGGTGAGCGACCTGAAAATGACTGGACCATCCGCAGATTGACAGGCGCGAAATGATGCTTATGTAATCCATCTATTACCTCTGGCAGCCGATGCGCCCGATGAACCATAAAGAGCAGCCCGCTTTGTTTTAAAGCAAAAGCCGCTGCTTTTAACAGATCATCCAGCGGCAGCTGTTTTTCCCAGCAAGCGATCCGCATTTGATCTTCCTGCATGAACTGAGCGTTATCGGAATCGTTTCTATGCTTAAACCCGTAATTTCTCTCTGGTTTCTGATAGGGAGGATTACATATGATAAGATCAAACGCCTGCTCAAAACAAATCTCATTCTTCTCAGAACCACCGGATTGTTTTTTGGGGTCAAAAAAGGTTCTCAAATCAGCTTGTTGTATGTTGATTTTATTTTCAATCTTGTTTAATCTCGTATTTCGCTTAAAAACATCGCATGACGCTGGATCAATCTCAAATCCTGTTATATCTGCGTTTTTCAGCCTGGCTGCCAGCAGCAGGCTGACGGCTCCGCTTCCAGCACAAAAATCCGCAGCTTTCAGTGTTCTGTCAGGCGTTTTCTTATAATACTCAGCCACATAAGCTGCCAGCAGAACCGAATCAGTGCCAAAGCGAAAACCCTGTTTCTTTTGAATCATGCGATAACCGGCACGCTGAAGATCCTCCAGGCTTTCATCACTGAAAACCGGGATCTGCTTTCGCGAATCAACAAGATCTTTGAATGGCTGAACCATAAATCCTCCGGCCAATACCGTTTCTGGCCAGCGGCTTATTTGTCTGGCCTACAGATAGCTTAACTCGTTAAGATATACACGTTGCCATAGTCTGCTCATTTGTGCCCGTTCTTAAACCAGTCCATACAAAAAGGGAAAGCAATGCCTTCCCTTCTGTCTGCCATACCATGACATTTTTATTCAGCGGTTATCGCATCAACCGGGCATACCGGAACACAGGCACCGCAATCAATACAAGCGTCCGGATCAATTACATACTGAGTATCACCGGCAGAGATCGCATTGGTTGGACATTCACCTTCGCAAGCACCGCACGAAATGCAGGCATCACTTATTACATGGGCCATAATATACACCTCCGTTCATTGAACATTTTCACGAAACAATTCTAACACTACGCCTTGTTTTCGGCAAGCGATAAAAAGTAAAAAGATGATCAGTGAAATCTAAACATGATCATCCGATCAGTCACCGTCAATCTGCCTTTGATGTCTGCCT
>SLMY01000029.1 GCA_007133255.1 Clostridiales bacterium | reverse complement strand
TTGCCTTCGAATCTGGCCATTTCAAAATGGTGGTTATGATAATGAAGCATCATACCTGCTTTTTTCAATTTTTCAGCGGCCGGCAGAAAATCATCAAGGAATCGTGATACGCCTTCCGGATTCCATTCATAGTTTTTAGGCATTGATCCAATGCCTACATGTTTAGCGCCCATCACCTGATGATCTTCAATAACCTGTTCGGTCTGATTCATGATTTTATCAGGCGGTGTGTGTGTGACCGGAATCACCAGACCCAGATCATCGCAGATAGCCTTGACTCTGGCAGGAGCAATTGGCCCAATGCCTGAAACCTGTACAGACTGATATCCTGTCGCGGCGATTTTACTCAGTGTGTCTGCCAGTTCAGGTTCTGTCTGACAGAGCATCCGGACGGTGTAAAGTTGTGCGCCCAGTATCATTTCTTTTTTCATAGTAGACCTCCTGTTGTTATTGTGCCGCGCCTGCACGCGCGATCCAAGTTGTTACTCAATATCATGCATGCGGACGATGCAGGCTGGCAAGCATGTCTTCTGTTTCTTTCTCCCATGTTTATGACGCTCTTTTCCAAACCTCATTTAGACGATTTTATTAACGCTTCATAGACGCAGCCACCTTTACAGCAGTGAGCGGCAAGCCTGCACCGCTGCTTTAAAGGCAGAAGGACCATCAGCATAGGTGTATTCATCAGCCAGCTGTTCGGGTGTGTTGCTGCTGTCTTTCTCAAGCGCTTCTCTGCCCGCGAAATGAGTCAGATGTGGTTCAACAGACAAAAACCGGCTGCCCTCTTTCTTTTTCATCAGGTTAATGATCTCAGGCAAACGGCCATCACCTTTACCAGCCGGTACAATCCGCTTGTCAGAAAGGCGAACATCTTTTATGTGCAGATAATCTATCCATTCGTCGAGCTCAACCATGGCCTGCAGCGGATCAGCGTCAACCAGCAGATAGTTAGCAGGATCAAGAATACCGCGAAGCCTGGACTCGAAAGCCCGATGCAGCTGCAGGCAGCGTTCAGGCACATCACCAAATATATCACGCTCATTTTCATGCAGGAGAGTGCAGGACTGGGCGTCAGCAATATCCAGCAGCCGCCCGACCCGTTCAATCACTTCCTCTCGACACTGTTCTGGTGTCTGTTGTTCTGGTAGATAGAAGCTGAAGATGCGAATCAATGATGTCTCAAGACGATGAGCCGTGTCACACAGTTGTTTCATTTTTTCAAGATGCTCCGGAAAAGAATCCGTCAGCTTTATTTTACCGATTGGTGATCCAAGGCATGAGACATGTATCTGGTGCCCTTTTAGTTTTTGAGCGATTGTCGCGGTTTTTTCAGGAGTAAAATCAGCTACATTGATCCCGTCTACCTGACGCAGCTCTACGTATGCCACCTTATTGTCGGTCAGCGCGTCTATTTGTCCGTCGAGACAAGGACTTGCTTCATCAGCGAAACCTGAAAGAATGAGTCTGGCCATGAAAATATCTCCTTTTTTAATACTTTGCGGCAGTCCTGGTTCTGCTAATGGTTTCTTCCGTCTGCCGCCAGGATTATCTGTTCTTTACTTCGTGCTTTACACTGGATTCATTCTAGCGATATACTAAATCTGCAAGACAGTTCATCTTGCGCTGAATCTTGCGAATATTGCTCTTTTCAGCTAAGCTGTGATGCGGACGGAGGCACTCCTATGGCAGCCCTTGCGGTTATTAATCGACCTGACATGTACTATCACCACTCTGTAGATCAGAATCCCGACAGCGGGCGGCTGCACTGCCACGCCCAGTATGAGTTGTATTACTTTATCAGCGGTGAAGGTGAGTATTATATTGAAGGCAGCCGCATTATGCTTGAACCCCATACACTCGTTTTGCTCCGTCCAGCCGCGTTCCATTTTTTTCACCTTACCGGAAACAGTCCATATGAACGCTGTGCTTTACATTTTAACGGTGAAGGACTTCCCGAAGATGACTGGCAGCTTTTTACTGATTTAACCAGCCAGAAATCAATCCAGGCGGATCACCTCACGGTTATTCCTCTGGGCGACTGGCCGGACATGCAGCAGCTGTTCAGCAAAATGAATCAGATATACCAGTTGCCAACAGATGAGCTGAGAATGATCAGCCGCTCGATTCTCCTTGAAATGCTGGCCAGACTCGTATCCTATTTTCGCCGCTGGCAGCAAGATCCGCTTCCGCCTCAGCCGGTTAAGCGTACATTGACCAGTGAAGTAACAGACTATCTGAACGCGCATTTACCTGAGTCTGTCTCACTTGATGAGCTGGCGGCCAAGTTCTTTGTCAGCAAGTACCATTTATGCAGAACATTCAAACGCTCCACTGGCGCGACGGTTCTTGAGTATCTGACCCAGAAGCGGGTGCTTCTGGCTCGCAGTTTGCTGGAACAGGGATTATTACCGAAACATGCGGCTATACAATGTGGTTTTACTGACTATTCTTCTTTCTACCGGGCTTTCAAAAAGTATGTTGGCCTGTCTCCCCGCCAGTATGAGCAAAAGCTGATATCGCACGAGATGGAGCCCTTCCGGCATTGACTCATTTACTCGGGCAACTGCTCTTTGACTGATATCAAAGAATACATGGGGTATTTCTCCAGTTTATGGCGTCCGCCAAGATCTTCAATTTCAATAAAAAATAAAACACCAGCCACTACACCACCCAGCTGCTCAACCAGCTGGCAGTTGGCCAGAGCGGTTCCACCTGTTGCCAGCAGATCATCTACAACCAGTACTCTTGTTTCCTTTTTTACTGCGTCAATGTGCATCTCAAGAATGTCTTTACCATATTCCAGCTCATATTCAGCCTTAACTGTCTGCCAGGGAAGCTTGCCTTTTTTCCTGACAGGAATAAAGCCGCGCTTCATGGCATAGGCCAGTGGCGCGCCCAAGATAAAACCTCTGGACTCTGAACCGATAATCAGATCAAAATCAACGTCCTTTACTTTTTCAGCCATTTGATCAACTGTTTCTCTAAAGGCTTCAGCATCCTGCAGCACCGTTGTAATATCAATAAAATCAATACCGGCTTTCGGAAAATTTGGTATATGTCGCAGCTTTTTCTCTAAATTCATGTAATGGCCTCCTAAAAAATGGTCAGGCAGAATAACTCCCTGCCTGACCATTATATCGCTTTTTTGTTTATAAAAACATGTTCTTGCGCGTCTTTATCTGTTTTGAGTGATCTTTATGCTTTCTTTGTTGACTCTTTCTTATGGCTATATCTGCCTGTATACCATCAGCGGAATTGACACTGTTTCAGCTATGATGGTGCATCTGCCAGTTTGAGCGCGTAATCACTAAAAACCCGTTTCATCAGCTGATGGCCTTCCTGATTTGGATGTATGCCGTCAAGACAAAGAAAATCAGAATTTTTGTCAGCAGATAGAAACGCCTCTCGAACGGGCACATAATAGCAGCCTTGCTGATAAGCGGCTTTTGTGATTTCCAGAGAGTACGTTTCCTGGTGCTGGTAGATATGATTAACATCACCAAGAAAATGCATGAGCGCTGACTTGTTATGACCGTTTGAAACGAGGAAGTTAAAATATTTTTCGCTATTGATGGGCGGCAGCGACATCAGCACGGGTTTAATCCCCTTTTGCCTGAGCGCTTCGATCATTTGATCCAGTGTCTGGCAAAATACCGGCAGAGGCGTATGAGGCTGATGTTTGCCGTCAGGATCAGCTGAAACAGCTGACCAGTCATAATCACAGTCATTACCGCCATATTCCAGCAAGACCATATCGCAGGACAGACCTTTTTCGAGCGCGGACATCAGATGCCGGTAGCCCTTCTTAATCGTAAATCCGAATCTTGAGCGATTCAGGACAGGGATATCCAGCTGCTTCTCAAAAAGATGAACACAATTCGATTTCAGCATACTGTAACTGCCTTTCACTTCATCGAGAACCACTCCTTTTAGAATAGAGTCTCCCCAAATACCTAAGAAACCAATTTTCCTGCTTGTGTTATCCATGTCATTAACCACCTATCATCATAACGATATCTACTATATATCGTTTATACACATAATTTATATTATTAATAACCCTATTTAATCATATTGTTTATTATACTATATAACTATTATTATTACTACCGGCTTATTATCTGATTTTGCCTACGTCGAATTTCTGAAAGAAATACGTGACGGTCTCAAGACAGTTCAGTCTTAAGAGAAT
>SLMY01000008.1 GCA_007133255.1 Clostridiales bacterium | reverse complement strand
TTTTGTTCCAGCAGCATGGATACTTCCAGAAGATAAGTGGGTTTCATTTGAAACCGGTTGTTTTTCCTGGAGATTTCGTACCAGTCTTTTGCCAGTGAGACCAGTTGATCGAGCGTTTTTTCCTGGCGTGCTTCGCTGAAACGGTAAGAAAAACGCAGTTGAGATAATACGGATTCATCAACGCCCAGTTTTCTGGCTTGATCAAAATCCTGTTCGGCCTGCAGCTTGATCACAGCTGTCCATTCATCAAGCAAAGATGCCATATAATAGCGCAGAACAGGCAGCCAGACCAGACTGGCCTTGTGATCGCGCTGTTCCAGGATATTTTTTGGCCGAATCGAAGAAAAAGCAGAGCTGGTTTTCTGTTTCCGCGGCCAGGCCAGCAGCTGATCATACGCTTCCTGCGGATCAACTATTTCGCCCAGCAGCCATACATTAGCCATTTGCTCCAGGTAACTGCTCTGCGCTACTTTTTCATCAGCCAGTAACGTATCTGCTGACTCAAAATGCTCGTGAAAAAGACAGGCAGCGGCAAGAAGCCCGCGGCTGATACTCTTCGCCAGATCACTGGCGTCTTCCGGACAGGACGGCGGCTTCTGGCCACCATAGATTATTTTCAGAATTGAGTCGCTTTGCTCAAGAAAACGGCTCCAGTTCCAGGCAGAAAACATAGCTAGTTCCTCATACTGTGGATAGGTGCCGGAATCCGGCCGCCACGGCTGATAAAGGCTTCACTTGACTGTGGGTTAACCGCCATTACAGGCGCTGATCCAAGCAGGCCGCCATAATGGACGGTATCGCCCACGGTCTTTCCGGGGACCGGAATGATTCTCACAGCGGTTGTTTTATTATTAAAGGTACCAATCGCCATTTCATCGGCGATCAGCGCTGAGATGGTACTGGCCGGCACATCACCCGGTACAGCAACCATATCGATGCCGACTGAACAGACACTGGTCATGGCTTCCAGTTTTTCCAGGCTCAGATGCCCGCCTTCAACGGCAGCGATCATGCCCTCATCTTCACTGACCGGAATAAAAGCGCCCGATAACCCACCCACATAGGAGGACGCCATCGTCCCGCCTTTTTTTACCGCGTCGTTGAGCATCGCCAGCGCCGCGGTACTGCCCCAGGCACCGCAGGTCTCAAGCCCAAATGATTCCAGTATCCTGGCGATAGAGTCGCCGATAACCGGTGTCGGCGCCAGTGACAGATCTATAATGCCAAAGGGTACATTCAGGCGGCGAGAGGCTTCACGCGCTACCAGCTGGCCCACCCGTGTAATCTTAAAAGCGGTGCGCTTGATAGTCTCGGCAACCGTGCCCAGGTCAGCGCCTTTAACCGATTCCATGGCGGTTCTGACCACACCCGGCCCGCTGACACCGACATTAATCACACATTCCGGTTCACCAGGTCCGGTAAAAGCGCCGGCCATAAAGGGATTATCCTCCGGCGCGTTGGCGAAAACCACCAGTTTGCAGCAGCCAAACGCGTCCCGGTCCGCGGTCAGCCGCGCCGTTTCTTTAATGATGTGTCCCATGTCACGAACCGCGTCCATATTGATACCGCTGCGGCTGGTAGCCAGGTTAACAGATGAGCAGACCATATCAGTGGTGGCCAGCGCTTCCGGAATAGCCTCCAGCAGACGCCGGTCACTTTCTGTGCAGCCTTTATGAACCAGCGCCGAAAACCCGCCGATAAAATTGACACCCACCGTTTCGGCAGCCCGGTTCAGCGCTTTAGCGTAGCACAGATAATCGCTGGTGTCGCCAGACGCGGCGATCAGCGAAATCGGGGTTACAGAAATCCGTTTATTGATGATGGGAATCCCGTATTCAAGGCTGATATCGCTGCCGACTGAAACGAGGTGTTCAGCTTTGCGGCAGATTTTATCGTAGACGCGCTGACAGGTTTTCTCACTGTCCGCGGTCGCGCAGTCAAATAGAGAAATACCCATCGTGATGGTTCTGACATCCAGATGCTGCTCCTGAAACATGCGCCATGTCTCAAGAATTTCCTGATCATTAAACATATTTTTCCCTCATATCCGATGCATGGCATCAAAAATGTCGCTGTGCTGAACCCGGATCGACAGGCCCATCTGGTGTCCCAAAGCCTCCAGATGATCAGCCAGCGTTTTGATATCGATCGTCATATGCTCAAGATCAACCATCATGATCATGGTGAAAACATCATCCATAATGGTCTGGGAAATATCATTAATGTTTATCTGTGAATCGGCCAGCAGCCGGGATACATGGGCGATGATGCCAACACGATCCTTGCCGACCACTGTTATCACAGCGCTGTTTTTACTTCTTTCCTGCATAAGCCTGCCTACCTGTCTTTCATTGAGTGATTATATCTCCATTATATCTCTATCGTCTGCATCAGTTCTGCCAGGACCGCGTCAGGATATTCTTTTCTTGCTTCTTCGAGAATTTCTTCCGGGTTAAAGACCGGCAGCAGGTGGCTGAGTACCAGGCGTTTCACGTTATTCTCCCTGGCCAGCCGGGCACTTTCCCTGGCTGTCATATGAACCATGACCGGCTTGCGGTACCTTTCGAGTGTGCCCGCGTCTACTACAGCGACATCGGCGTCTTTTAGCAGGATCGGCAGATTATCGCAGGGAACTGAATCCGCGGTATAGACGAGTTTTTTTCCTTCTGCTTCAATTGAAAGGCCATAGGTCTCAACCGGGTGTTCCATCGGGATGAAGCGAATGGTCGCGTCAAACATTTTCATCGGGCTGTCATTGGAAATCTGGCCGATGATCAGGTTGCCGTCACTTTCAAGGGTGCTGGCCAGCTGCTCTGGTGATTTGGGTGCCATCACGGGAATCGGTTTCATGTCGATGCCGTGCTTGCGTGACAGATCGATCGCGTACTTGAGTACCTGCATGTCGCTGATATGGTCATAATGCAGATGCGTTAAAATAATCGCGTCGAGCTTATCGATGGGTACGAGCTTAAAAAGATTCGACAAAACACCGCTGCCGCAGTCCAGTAATATCCGGCGAGGGCCGATTTCAAGCAGATAGCCTGAAGTCGCGCCGCCCGGGGCGGGAAAACCGCCTGAATAACCTAATATAGTCAATTTCATTAGAGATCACATCCTCTCGGTCATATTATAACAGAAACAATGCAGGCAGCGCCTCTACAGAAAAACAAACAAATAGTGACAAGCCGCGGCAAATCACTGCAATTCATACAAGCAGCCGGTCAGGGGCATCTTAATTTTGACCTTTGCAGCCGCGGATGGTGTCTGGGGTGATCACAAAGTCAAGCGGCACATCATGCGGCTGGCGCGGCAGCCGGGTATCCAGAAGCTGGAAAGAATAGCCAATGCCTATACAGCAAGGTCCGCGGCTGTCTGCCGCGGACCGGCTCAGATAACGATCATAATAGGCCTTCCCCCAGCCCAGGCGATATCCTGCCCGGTCAAACGCGAGGCCTGGAATCAGCATCAAGTCAAACGCGGGTACTTCACAGTTTGCCTTGGTCTTCGTGTCCATGCCGCGGCCACCCGGCTCTTTCCGGTTACGCTTGTCCGCCACATACCGGTCCAGGTCCCTGTCCCTGTCATCCGGCCTGGGCTTATTTCGCGTATCCATTATATCCTGGGCTTGTATTCCCTGGGCTTGTATATCCGGGGCTTGCATATCCGGCGTTTGTATATCCGAGGCTTGTATATCCGGGGCTTGTCCGTTCAATAAAATGGAGTCGCCTTCGCTGTAAGGTTCTGGTGGCTCGGGTACGCCAAAATGCCCGGGCCGCAGCCATTGTGACGGCAGCAGGCCTTCGGGCAGCTTTAAAAAATGAATCCCTGACGTGGACCGGGTTTTGATAATCTTTGGAAAATATAAGTCAGCCGGCAAAGCAAGCAGGCTGGCAAAGCAGATCGATAAGTCTATTTCATCGCGAAACGGCGAGAAAACCGCGATTTTTAAGTGGACGCGGTTTCGTGTTTTAGCTGCTGTATCATCGGCCGCGGCTGCGAAAGCCTTTTCCCTTGCGCATGCTGCTTGAACATCGGCCGCGGCTGCGAAAGCCTTTTCCTTTGCGCATGCCGCTTGGGCAGCGGCCGAAAGGCTGCGCACCTGTGCAGGTTCTGTACCGGCGGCTTCATCTAAAGTGCCTTTGTTACACGTTCGTGCTGCCTGATACTGGTCAATAAAGTCCAGCAGCTGCCGGCATA
>SLMY01000079.1 GCA_007133255.1 Clostridiales bacterium | reverse complement strand
CGCATTCAGACTGATGATGAACTGCGATCCTGATCAAAAGACGCATTCAGGCTGATGATGAACCGGGATCCTGATCAAAAAGACACATTCGGGCTGATGATCATAATCATTCACCTGATAAAGGTTGTGAAAACGTGAAAAAAGATCTTGCTGAAAAAAAAGACCCGACTTTGCCGGAAGATGAGACACTAGCTATCTTCGCTGATGAAGAGAACCAGACACAAATAGTTAAACTGGAACAAGGCAAACCTGTTGAATGGCTCAGCGAGACCGGATCGCGGACCGTCAGGCGTCTTGATCTTTATCTGGGAGAAATTCGTGATATTAAGCCATCTTTAAAAGCTGTTTTTATCGATATCGGCCAGGAACAGCCTGGCTTTCTGCCCCTTGGTGAGTGCGCCGGGCAGCCTCGTGTCGGACAGCCGCTGCTGGTCCAGATAAAAAAGCGCTGCGACCCGCCTAAAGGCCATCAGCTGACAACCCGGTTTCAGTTTCCCGGCCCCTACGCGGTGCTGCGTGAAGGCAAAACACCCCTGCGCCGCAGTAAACTAAAGCAATGGGCACCGTCTGAGCAGGATCGTTTATTCGAACAGGATCTAAACAGGCTCAGTCACCAGTGGCGTATCTGGCAAGAAGAGGCCGCAGGCGGACCCCGGCCCAGGCTGCTGGCTGTTGTCAGCGATGTGCTTGATGAAGCTTTGTTCGCGCTGTTGACAGCCCGGACACAATTTATCTGGGTAGAAGGTACTGAACGCTATACGCTTGTGTATGACCGGCTCAAAAAGATGATGCCGGACTATCTGCCCAGACTCAAGCTGCATCTTCGCGAAAAGGAAGGTTTTAGCCTGGCTGCCGTACTGGGACTGAGCCAGCTGAAACAGGAAATCAGCAGCAAGAAAATTTATCTTAAAAAGGGCGGGTTTCTGGTCATTGAAAAAACAGAAGCGCTGACCGTTATTGATGTGAACAGCGGTAAGGACACGCGCGGAAAGGATAAACAGGAACTGGTCAATCGAGTCAACCGCGAAGCTGCCAAAGAACTGGCACGACAGCTGCGGCTTCGCAACATAGGCGGCATCGTTTTGATTGACTTTATCAATATGACATCTGATCGTGACAGGCAGGCGCTTGAGGACTGGCTCAGAGACTGTACGCGGCTGGACCGGGCCCGGTTTCGGCTGTATGGCTATACCCATCTTGGCTTGTATGAAATGACCCGCACAGCTATCTGAAAATGTTGTACAGCGATTAGAAATATATCGCGCGGCTATCTGGAATGGATTTTGAACAGCCAGGCTACGTTTGCGAGTATTTTTTCTGCCTGAAAGTCAAGGTTCTATCTGCCTTAACGTGTTTTTTTAAGCCATTGTCACAAAATGTTAACGCATTAGATTTATCATTTGTTTGAAGTATTAATAGGATAACGATATAATCGAGACTGTTTATAGTGCTGTTTGACAAATTATGTCAATTAAAAATCAGTATGCGCAGAACTACGATCGCACACAAGATCACTTAAAGGAGCTTTATATGGCACAGAATCTCTGGCTGCCATCTTATTTTTCTTCAGGTATGGTCCTGCAACAGCAAATGCCGGTGTATTTGCACGGCCGATTCAGGCCAAAACAAACCATCTTCTGTAAACTGGAACGACAGCCTTTTGATGACCGGCCTGTTTCGCCCCTGGACAAAGACTATGGCCTGATTCATGAAGGATCGGTTGAAGCAGACGACCGGGGGGCGTTTTGCCTGGAACTGCCCGCGTTTGAAGCGTCACTTGATCCTTTTACCCTGACCATACAGGGCGGACGGCAAACCAGAGTCTTTGAAGATGTTTTATTTGGAGAAGTCTGGCTTAGCGGCGGCCAGTCGAATATGGCCATGCCGCTGCGCGCGACCCGGGCGAAAGACAACCTGGAAACGCTGGCAAATGTTCCTTATGTCCGCGTGTTGACTCAGGCGGCAGATGGCCTTAGCAGGAAAACTAAAACTTATGAGTACCAGCCGTTAAGTGACCTGGTCTCAGCGAAATGGATTTACGGCGATCAGCAGGATGCGGTCAGCCAGGTATCGGCTGTCGCGTTCTCATTCGCTCGTGCTCTGCATATTGAGCTGAAGATTCCTGTTGGCGTTATCGAGTCGGCTGTAGGCGGCAGCCTGATCCAAAGCTGGATCAGTCGTGATTCAATAGAAAGCAGCCAGGCGATTAAAACCCATATTGAAAAAGGCGGCTTTTATCGCAGCCAGGCTGACTGGAACATGAACAGTGATCCTGAGTGGAACGCCAAGCAGCCGGCAGCCTTATATAATCACAAGATCGCGCCGCTGAAAGATCTGGCTTTACGAGGTTTGCTCTGGTACCAGGGTGAAAGCGATTTTACCTCACCGGATTACTACCGTGAGGCGCTGAAGATACTGACACGCGACTGGCAGTCACTTTTAAGACCCGCTTCTGATCAGGGGCTGCAGTTTTTATATGTTCAGCTGGCACCCTGGTATAGCGGCCAGCGTGATCCTTTCAAGCTGTCTGAATTCAATGAGATGCTGTCGGCGGTTCGCCGTCAGCTGCCCTGTCCGTCAGCGCTGCTCCCATCCTATCAGCCGCTGCCAACATTTGACCAGGCGCCGGAAGACTGGCGGCACCCCGTTCATCCAGACAATAAAGTCCCGATTGGCGAAAGACTTCAGGCACTGGCGCTGGGGTTGTGTTATGAGCGCAAACGGCTCAGCCAGGCTCCGGAATGTATTGAGATAGAACAAGTCGGCAATAAGCTGATGCTGAGCTTTGAGCCGGTTGGTGAAGGGCTGCGCGTTGTGTCTGGCGCTCAACGGCTTCGCGGCTTTGCGATCTGCGGACCGGACCGTTTGTTTTTGGAGGCGCAGGCCAAACTGCTCTATGGGGTGCGTGTACTGGTCTGGCATGAGCAGATCGATAAGCCAGAAGCGGTCACGTATGCTTTTAATGACCTGAACCAGGACGCGAATCTGGTTAGCCAGGAGTTGATCCCTGTGATGCCGTTCCGCTCTGATCTCAAACCTTCCAGATACGCGTTGCCTGCGGAATGGACACACTGCGAAGCACTCAGTATCTGGGCCTGCCCAAAACTGGAAAACCCGCTAGAGACCGGATGGCATCCGGCCTGGCAGACCTTTAAAGGTAAAAGTAATTTCAAAGTGGAGCCTGCCAATAAGACAGAAGGAGACGCTTCTTTTCATATCACGTATCAGACTGATGAGGATCATCTGTTTGAGTTTGGTCCGGTGATCAACTACGATTCATGCTACCCGCCGTCAGACTGGCAGCCTTTTGACACCTTATCACTTGATGTTTTCAACGCAGACCAGCAGATGAAATCGCTGAGTCTTTCGCTGCTGCTGACCGGCGATGAAAGCGCAGTGCTTCCCGAAAAGAAAATCGTGATCGCCGCCCTGCGGTGGCAGACAATCAAATTCAAGCTCACTACCCTGACACCCGAGCAGAAATCATCTATCAAAGGAGTTTCTTTTATGCTTGAAGACCGCAAGAATAAAGGCGAAATCTATCTTGATCATATCCGGCTGGCAAGGCCGGAATCAAAATGAGTCGTTTAGCTCGTCAGCTTCTTTGTGTTATGTCTCTGAGCCTGGTGCTGTCAGGCTCGCTTGCCTGTCAGCAAAACAACCAGCTAACCCAGACTGAGACAACAGATGATAGCCGACTGACAACGCCGACCCAGGAAGACCCGACACCCACACCTGACCCGGAATACCAGGAAACGAGCGGCAATGATACCTCTGATGATGAACCGCCGTCTTCACCCACTCCTGAGCCGCCTTCCATGGTTGACCTTTACGATATCGGCCTGCTCGCATCGGGACACACGTTGATGATTCCAGGTGGCCAGTGGTACGATGTCACCCGCCAGCCACGCCTTTACGGAGTCGAACAGTTGCGTGTTGAGGCCAGTGAGACAGGTAAGCCAACTTTGTCACAGTTAAGTGAATCATCACCTTTGCTCAGCATTGTAGATGGATATGATCTTGTCTTCAGCGGTATCCGCTTCGGTTATGAACGTGACGATTATACAGCTGATGACAGAGCTGGTGCTATTCCCCTGATTGAAATTATTAACAGTGCCAGTATCCGCTTTGAAAATTGCGAGTTTTTCGGCAGTGCCGGAGCCGCTATCAGTTTAAGCGGGTCTGAGAACATAGAATT
>SLMY01000148.1 GCA_007133255.1 Clostridiales bacterium | reverse complement strand
CGCGATCCAGATGCCACTTTCAAAATGCAGATGAAAGCTGCGATAGTCCATGTTAATGCTGCCGGTTACAGCGTGGTCGTCATCGCTGAGAATGGTTTTCGCATGAATATAACCAGGTGTGTACTCAAATATTTTAACACCATGGCGCAATAAGCGGCCATAATTAGATCGTGTTACGATATGTACAAACCAGCGGTCAGCTATTTTAGGTGTTATGATCCTGACATCTAGTCCGCTTTGAGCGGCCGTACAAAGATCACTGGCCATCGCGTCGTCAATGACCAGATAAGGTGTAGTGATATAAATATACTGCTGAGCCTGGCAGATGATCTGCCTGTAAAGATCTTCTGCCGGGTTTCTGGGATTATTGACAGGTCCATCTACAAAAGGTTGAAAATATCCAGGCGCGTCAATCTGGCGCTGCGGACGAAACCGCTGCCAGCTGGGTTGTTTGCTCCCCTCTGCTTCCACATGCCACAGTTGAAGAAAAGAAACAGTCAGGCTCCATACAGCGTCACCGCAAAGACGCACCCCGGTGTCTTTCCAGTGCCCCAGCTTCTGATAATAATTCGCGTATTCATCTGCCAGGTTCACACCGCCTGTATAGCCGATATGGCCATCAATTACCACCGTTTTCCGATGGTTTCGATAATTCAGATAAAATTCGGATATGGAATGATGGATCGGATTGAAAGCAGCCACCTTTATTTTGTGATCAGCTGTGACCGCCATGCTCAAGGGTTCCGGTAAATTAAAGATGCTGCCCATATCGTCATATAAGAACCGCACTTCAACACCAGCATCAGCCTTTTTTTTGAGAATCGAATAAATTTGCTGCCATAATCTGCCATCAGAAACAATAAAAAATTCCATGAAAATAAATTCAGTTGCCTTGTTCAGATCATCCATCAGCTTCTCAAACAATTTTTCCCCCTGATCAAAATAAAGGCAGTCTGTGTGATGGTATACTGGAAATCCTTCGTTCGCCAGATAACGAGAAATTCGCTGTCTGTGCTGCGGCAGGCAAGATACTGCCTCTCTTCCGGGCGCGACAGTCCATAACCGCTGCTGCGTTCTATTGATAATCGTCTGGATGCGACGACTTTTCTTGCCTTTTTTACTGGCTTTGCCCCAAAGCAGGTAAAGAATCCATCCGAAGACAGGTAAAAACAAAATGATGATGGTCCAGGCCATTTTATATGAAATAGCCACATCATCATCAATAAGCAAAACAGCTTCAATCAGTCCACCGATCTCCAGCAGCAAAAACAAATAGATGGCGTTGCTGCGCAGATGCATAACAATCATTATGATCACAAAAAGCTGCGCCAGTATAACCAGCGCTACAAGTGACATTCTCAATAAGCCGCCAAGCCGAAAAGCCTTCTTTTTCATATGTTTCAGTCTCCCAGTCTCCTCAGAAATCTTGGCTGCAGAAACCAGATAAGCTGACTTGATTCAGGCTTTGATATTGAATAATTGATCGCGGCAGCAGCTGCTTTTTTAAAGGGCAGAGGACAGCCGCACAGTTCTGCGCTCCACTCACTGAGCATGGGTTCATGACCGGTTATGATGATCGTCATGTCTTCAGGAACATTCTTGAGCGCTGAAATCAGGTCACACGTGTTTCCTGAAGCGATAAACATATGTTCTGTCATATCCAGGTTTAACTGCTTCGCGAGCATGCCGGCTGTTTGCCTGGCGCGAAGCAGCGGGCTGCTCCAGATCTGAACATCACCCATGCTCAATTTCGTGTTCTGATCAGAACTGATCAGTTTTGCCAGCCCGGTACAGGCTTTTTTTGTCTTGGCACGACCTTTGCGGGTCAAAGCGCGAGATTCATCAGCCAGGTCTGGCCTTCGCGCCTCAGCCGGGCCATGGCGTAGAAAAATCAGCTGCATCAGATTACCTCCTTATGTAAGGATTGATTTAAGAGAATATCTCGTTCAGGGCTCTTTTGACAAAAGGCACCACATAACGGCTGCCGCCTCTGCCGTCAACACGCTCAATCATCATGGCCAGCACAAGGCTGTCTTGCTCCATATCCATTGCGATAAACCAGCCGTTTTCCGCGGCGTCTTCATCATCAAGTGATGTTTTCAGTTCGGCCGTTCCTGTTTTGCCAAGAATCTGTCGCTTCATCTCTGTTTGTGTATATCCTGAACCAGACGAATCTTCAACCACCTGGCGCAGGACATCACGCAGTAACGGGATGTATTGCGGCTCAACCGCGCCTTCTTTCCAGATTTCAGGACTGTATGCATCGGTTAATTCCAGAACCGGTTTCATCATGTTGCCGTCTGACGCCAGCGTTCCATAAATTAAGGCCATATGAAGTGAGCTGATCAGGATTTCTCCTTGTCCGTAACCAGTATCCGCGATCAGGGTCTCACGGCTGAGTCCTTCATTTGAAAGCTGTGACTGGTAGAAAGGATAGGTCATCGGCAATGACTCATTGAGTCCGAACTTGTCCGCGCCTGCTTCATATGCCTGTCTGCCGAGCCGCAGCGCCTGCATGGCAAAATAGATATTGTCTGAGTAGACCATCGCGTCACGAAAATCCACCGCTCCGCTATCGCGTACTCGGGTAATACGGTAGCTGCCCCAACTGTCACTGGGTCGCCAGTGCAGACCAGAGATGGGAATGACTTCATCTGCGTCAAGTGTCTGATTATTCAGGCCAATAGCGGCTGTCACATATTTAAAAACTGAACCAGGGGCATACCCTGAATTAAAACGGTTTAAGAAGTAGCTGAATTCTGATTCATTCCACTGTTCTCTGACCGCGTCCGGGATATAGGTCTGAAAGACATTTGAGTCGAATGACGGTGTGCTGACCAGCGCCAGAATTTCACCGGTTCGTGGATCTACAGCCGCGGCGGTACCAGGTTCATCACGCATTTCATTGTATATTTTCTGTTGTACATCCAGATCTATCGCCAACTGCACACGGTCACCATGTATGGGATCCTGCCGGGCTACTTCATGGATAACGCGCCCGGACTCATCATCTACCAGGAGGATCTCACCACCTCGCTCGCCGCGCAGCCGGTCCTGAAAAGCCAGCTCTAGTCCCATTTTCCCTATCTGGTCATGTGCCGTATACCCGTGATCGGGGTAGCGTTCCAGTTCTTCGGCGGTTATCGGCCCCATATAGCCAACCAGAAGTCCGGTTGCTTCTCCGCCCGGATAAACACGGCCTTCTGTCCGCTGAAACTGCACACCCTCTAAGGATGTCAGCCTGGCGGATAAATCACTTTGACTCGACGGCAGCGTGACAACCGGGTAAAACCAGTTAGCAACGGTTGCCTGATTGGCAATCTGATTGATTCTTTCTTCAGATATCCCCAGCCATTCAGCCATTTTCGGAATGGATTCGTCACGATGTTCCATGAAATCCTGAGGGACAAGGCCAATGGTGATCAGCTCTTCATTTACAGCCAGGCCCTGGTTATTACGGTCGTAAATCTCACCGCGGTTTGGATGCAGCGTTCTGGCCTGAACCCGGTCACCAGCCCGCATATTCGGAAAAATTAACGCTTCAGTCCAGTCGATCTTCCACCGGGGGTTGTCATCAGAACGGTCGAGGACCAGCTTCATTTCATATTCATCGAGCTCCAGGTAACCGGCAAGCGAATCCATGTTCAGTTGAAAGTGAATATAGTGTTCATCTTCATCAGAAACGGGTGCTGGCTGGTCTTCTTCCGGGATAATTTCCAGGTTTTCAGCCCTGATGCCACTGAATATATCACTGTAGCGGCTGATGAAGGTATCCTTGTCGATTCGTCTTCGGGCCGAGCTGGTTAATAAGCTATACATATCTTCGTATGTCCCGTTTATCCAGGCCTGTGTGAAGGTATTGAAAGCGATCATCGGATCTGGCAGACCATTTGGGTCTGTTTCATCGACAGACTCATCTGTTTCTGTCTGAGTTTCAGGTTCAGAAACTGTGGTGCCATTTGTCTCATCATTTGAACAGGCAGCCATGAAGCTGCTCAGGCCAAAGATAAAGACCACTATCAATAAACGTATCTTAGTTTTATTATTTTTGCTTGGACGCATCACACACCTCCGACAGGATGTTTATGGCTGATGGTTCAATGGCGTAATCAGTATCAGATTATCTCACGGTTTTGGTGCCTGATTCCATTTTATATGAAAGTCGTCAAATAACAAGCAGCACACATCTATAAAGGCGTACCTATTCGTCCAGCCTGCTTT
>SLMY01000041.1 GCA_007133255.1 Clostridiales bacterium | reverse complement strand
GATCTGCCGCTGCCTCGAGCGGCGCCTGGCAGTCACGAAGCATGAAATGTGCCGGGAACCCACCTGTATGGCATAGCAGATCCCGGATGGTGATCTGCGCTTTATCACTGGGCGCGTCAAAATACTCACCTATTTTAGCTTCGAGTTCGATCTTTCCGCGGCCAATCAGCCGCATCGTCACGAGCGTTGTTGCCATTAGTTTAGTCAGGGAAGCCATATCATACAGGGTATCCGCGGACGCCTGCCGCCGAACAGGCCAAATGGACGCGTCACCTTTTACCGACCGGTAAAAAAGGTGTTCACGGCTACCGGCAGCCGCGGCGGCTGACGGGAAAGCACCGGCCAGAAGTGACCGGTTCAGCAGTTCATCAGTATGTTTAAAATACATAGGACAACCCTCAAAAAGATGCTTTAACTTGTCTCTTGCTCATGGGCGGCAGATCAAATGCCTGCGCGTATTTCTTATGTGCTTCAATACCCCTGACCGACATCAGATGTGTATAGTATTCACGGTATGCGAAGGATGTGCTGTGAACGGTAAACCAGTGTTTCGCGATCGCTTCGCGCCACAACTCAAAACCATCCTGACTGACTTCCATATAAATCGCCGGCACAAAATCATAGGGATCTTCCCAGTTTTCCGCATAGTAGGGGCCACCTGCGAAATGGGGCGGCAACTCGCGGGAAAACCCCGGCAGTGCAGCGTAAAACTGAGCGTCCTGAACGATTTTGTACGTTGCTTCATGATCCTTGTGTATGCTGTTTTTCCAGTGTGTAATCAACACATTTGGCTTGTGCCTGCGAATCACATCACACAATTCAAAACAAACTTGATCGTTAACGGGCAGTTCTCCGTCAGCATAAGGGAACACAATCGCTTCCCCCTGAAGCATGCGGGCGAATTCATGCGCCTCCGCTTCTTTCTGTTTACGATAATCAGCAACGCTCAGGTGCGGCGGGTTGCCTTTTTCACCACCTGTCAGCGCTACCGTGATAATTTTATCTCCCTTAAGCGCATGTGTTGCCAGCACACCGCCGCAGGTCAGTTCCATATCACCTATGTGACCGCCGATCGCCATAATAGTTTTTGTCATGCCTTCAACTCCTTTTTCATGTCAGCCCATGTTCTGACTATTTTAAACCCCGCAGCTTCATAAATATTACGTGCCGGATTTGTTTCACCTGTAAAAAGGGTCATAAACGAAGCGCCAATATGCTTCAGTTCCATACACAAAACTGAAAACAAGGCTTTGCCAACTCCTTTACCGCGCAGGTCAGTATGAACGCCAATGCCCGCGAAATAACCGCGGCCACTTGGTTCAACTCGAATCGGCCCGGTAAAACCATATACTTTGTTGTCACTGGTAACGATAATCAGCGGTACACGGCCGCTTCCGGCAGCTTCATTTGCCATCACAACTTCACGCCAGGGTTCGTTTTCCAGATTATCAAACAATTCGTTCAGGCCGGTATGCCTCTCCGGGTCGTATAGCGTGATCTGAATACCCTGATGCTCAAGCTCTTTGAGTTTTTTTTCGATATCGGCCGGATAGGCGTAATGCTGTAAGGGCTGGTAATAACTGTTCTGATAGACGATATCGCGGTACCCTTGATTCTTGAGAAACAAATAGCCGTCACAACTGACATCAACCCCCGGCGCGTTCGGATGGTCATCATTTTCTGACCCTGGGACGATCCAGCTGAGCGTGACGGGATTAAAGAACATCACCTCAAACCGGTTCAGGCAGCCTTTCGCCGTGTTCTTCAAATCTTCTTCAAGCGCAGCCAGCAAAGTTTGCCCAATGCCTTCGCGGCGCCAGTTCTCAGCAACCAGGACAATAGTAACATAGCCTTGCTCTGCCGCGTCCCGGTAAGCTCCGCCGGCAAAGCCTGCGACATGTCCATCAGCCAGGATAACTTTACTGATCAGATTGACACCTGGCTCAGACTGAATAAAAAGCGTTCTAAAAGCAGCCTCGTCCAGCTGCCGGTATACAAGTTTTCCGGGACCGCAGCAAGTATTCCAGAGTGCAATAACCTCAGGAATAAACTGCTCTTCAAGCGGCTGTGCCTGCCAGTTTCTTTTTTGTGCTGCGCAATCCATGATATAAGCCTCCTGTTTAACATAAGGATACCCTTACTGCTTTATTTCATTTTTCTGTAACGATACAAAACCGCCCGATTCGCTTCAATTTGCTCATAATCAACTACCGAACCCGGCAGCTGCCGTTCCATCTGCCTGCTAAATGTTTTCTGCACGATTGGTATGCGCTGCAGAACACTGCCGCTGGCCGCGACATGCGGTCCGCTGATCTCAAGTACGTTCGCGCACAGGCATGTCATCTGGCACAGATGAGTGACAGCTTCATTGAATAATAAAACAGCGGTCTGGTCACCCTCAATAGCAGCTTGTTCCAGCATAGGCAAAAGTGAAGCGATACCAGCTTTATCTGACTGATAGACAAAGTCAACCATCTCTCGCCAGCTTTGTATTTGAAGATGATCCAAAATCTTTTCGCCTAACGGGATTAATGGCTGCCCGCTGTCTATACAAGCAGCCATCTCACGAATAGCCTGCATGGCGATCGCGTAGCCGCTGCCAAGATCACCAATCAGATGTCCCCAGCCGCCGACTCTGTGTGTCCGGCTGCCATGCTTCCCCCAGGCAACGGAGCCGGTGCCGGCGATCAGCGCGACACCATCGCGGTCCTCCAGCCTGGCTTCCAGAACCAGCAGCGCGTCACTGATCAGATCAATGGTGACTTCAGGATGCCGCTCCCGCAGCAAGCTAAGCAGCTGCGGCTTTAGCTGTCCGGTTTCAACCCCGGCAGCGCCAACCAGCATATAATCAATCTCATTTCCGCACTGTTTACGGCACTGCTCTATCACATGCTCCAGATTCAAAGCCGCCTGCCGCAGTCCTGCCGCGGCCGGATTCGCGCTGCCGCCCTTAAAGCGTCCCAGCTCATCACCTGTTGTCGTGTAGGCGATCGCTTTCGTAGAAGTGCCGCCAGCATCAACTCCGATTATATACGCCATTGTTCACCCGCGTCCTGTCATGACCTTGTCATTCGAATTATATTTTCCAGCAAGCTATTTTATCACTTTGATGCCTGATTGATCTCCGACAAGGCCTGATGAATCAGGTTGCCGGCCGCCTCGAGTTTTTCTTTAGCCTGATCCGGATCATAACCGGAAAGAAGCGCGAAAACGGATAGCCTGACGTCGTAACCTGTTTTATGAAGCATATTATCTGCTGCTTCAACTGAAACACCAGAAGCTTTCACGACAATCTCTCTGGCTCTGATCCTTAATTTCTCGTTTGTCGCTTTTACATCGATCATTAGATTCCCATAGACTTTACCAAGCTTAATCATGACCGCGGTAGAAACCATGTTCAAAACAAGCTTAGTGGCTGTTCCGGCTTTCATGCGGGTCGATCCGGAAATAGCCTCCGGACCAACGGCCGGTGTAATCGCGATATCCGCGGCGACTGCCATAGGTGAGCCGGGATTACAGGAAAACGCGATCACCAGACATCCTTTTTCACGGGCCTCGTCCATAGCGCTCAGCACATAAGGTGTTCTGCCGCTGGCAGCGATACCGATTAAAGTATCTTGATCTGTTAAGGCAATCTGTGCCATATCCTGCCGGGCCAGCTCCCGGTCGTCTTCAGCGCCTTCTGTCGCTTTAACCAGCGCTTTAAAACCGCCGGCGATCACGCCGACAACTTGATCGGGTGACACACCATAAGTAGGCGGACACTCAGAAGCATCCAGAACACCCAGTCTGCCGGATGTCCCGGCACCACAATAAATCAGGCGGCCTCCCTGTTTCATTCTTTTAACAATACCATCCACAGCTCTGGCGATGGCTGGTATCTCTTGGGCGACCGCCGGCGCGACTTTCTGATCTTCGGCATTGATCAGGCGCAGCACATCAACTGTTGGCAGCCTGTCAATCTGGCTGGTCGCTTCATTAATCTGCTCTGTCAGCATATCGAAAGAGGGACTGTCCATAAGCATTTCCTCCAGGTCCCGGATAGACCAGTATGCAGCGCGGCTGCTCAAACACCGGATAGTCCAGGCAGAACGAACAACATATGACCGCAGCGTCAGAATTCATCAATGTTAACTCATTATAACAAGTCAGTATCGCCTTGACCAGTGCCCACGCTGTTATTACGGCGTCCGGCAACCGGAGGCCGGCCAGGATAAACTCGAATCAGGCAAAGAAACTATTTTTGAGACAGCAGCCTTTGCCGTCTATTTCTTCAGGAAGATGCCGCCATGAGCGATCATCCGCGCTCTAATATCGGATCCTTTGATCAGATCAGCAGTCGCTGAGTGTTTTCTCTGTGCTGCCGGCTTGTATTTTCTTGCCAGCCAGGCCGCGCCAATACCAGCTGCTTCTCCGGTTGCCCGGCAGACAGGCTGAATCCGCGCTGCTGACTGAGCGGCAAAAGAGGCGCCAATGCAGCGTCCGGCAACTAAAAGCCGGCCGGTACGCGCCGGTATCAGACAGCGAAACGGAATTTCAAAAAAATCTCCTTTCGGAATATCTTCCTCCTGATAATCCACACCTTCTTCTCCGTGAATATCAATCGGATAGGCGGTCTGAGCAATACCGTCTTTAAATTTCCGACACTGAAGATAATCTTCTAAAGACAGATTGTAGACCGCGTCCACACGTCTTGATTCCCGTATCCCCAGCATAGGACCGCTGGATAAGAGGTAACTGTTCGCGAAACCCGGTACCATCAGTTTTAAAAAATGATGCAGCCTGGCAGTCATTTTCCGTCCTGTCACATAAGCGCGGCTTGTCTTAAACGGATCCAGCGCCTGCTTCATATCCGGGATTTCCGGGCAGTTAAAAGTCATGGCCGCGCCCATACCGGGAATGGTAAACGCCTGGAAATATTTACCATCTTCATAATGAATCAGACCTTTCTTCATACCCTGGCGGAAAATTTTCTCAAGGGGATAGACATCAGCATGTCCCCAGACAGACGCTGTTTCGAGCAAAGGCAGTCCAAGGCCCCATGATTGCCCAATATCAGAAAGAAAAGACTGAAGCTGCGCCAGGTCAATACCGCCGAGGGTAAAACGAAGTGAAACTGACTGGTTAGCGCCATCACTTTCACGCCCTTCAAAGCACTTCACGCCTGCCAGTTTCGCTATCAGCGCGTCTCCCGTCGCGTCTATAACGCAGGCTGATTGAATCAGGCCGATACCGCCGCCGCGGGTCTGTACCACTAACCCCCGAAGCTCCTCATCATGCATAACAACGCCGATTACGGTTGTATCATAAAGTACATCGCAACCAAAAGATTCAATCAGCTCGTCGAGCATGAAAGGAAGCATGGCCGAGTTAAACCAGCCATCCTGGCCATTTTGATCAACAGCAGCGAGACCCAGTTTCATCATGCGCTGCTTGATAAGCCCGTTGATTGAAGATGGTTCAGGTTTTTCTGGTATTTTAAGCGACATCAAAGGTGATACCTGGGCCAGAGAACCAGAGCCGCCAAGAGCGCCATAACGCTCAACAACCAGTGCGCGCGCGCCTTCCCTGGCGGCCGCGATACCAGCTACTGATCCAGCTGTGCCGCCACCGGCAATTACAACATCTACATCAGCCAGTACCGGCAGCTGCGCCAGATTCAAAGTCAATCCTCTAATTTCCAAAACACTACACCTCACTTACTAATTTTCGCTCATCTGATACCTGCTTATACTTTGCATACTACAATAACAAGTAGGCACAAGCAATAAGACCTTCGCGCCAGATTGTCTGCACGCGAAGGTCTTAGTCATTCGTGTTTGCTGAATGAACGATCCTGGTCTGATCATTCAGCTGCTGATTAAGCTTCATGATACTCATAAGAAAGGACAGGCGGTCAGATGATATATGGTTTACTCCAAATACCCGCTCTTTGACAGCTATTAACGCAGCCAGACAAAATCCAGAAAAAGCATCGCCAGAAAAAAGAGTGCCGCGTAAAGAAACGCCCAGGGAAGAATGGCCAGAATACCGCCAAATATCATGGCACGACGTTCTTTTCGCGATAAATCAAGCTTATCCCATTCTGATGGCTGATCCTTGTTTTTCTGACTGCGCTTTCGCCTCTGAAGCCAGGGCATACCGTCGAAATCCATATGAGCGATCGTACGGCCATCATCAATCATGTCTGTTTTTTTCTTGTTTTTAGCTTTCATCCGTATCACCAGCTTCCGGCTGGTCCTTAGTATAAAGGTGGCAGGCTACCTGATGCCCATTAGGATAGGTGATTGTCTGAGGGATCTCTTCACTGCAAATCGGCATCCGCATCGGGCAGCGTGTGTGAAATTTGCAGCCAGATGGCGGATTAGCTGGTGAAGGGATGTCTCCTTCTAATATAATCCGGCTCATTTTTCGGGCTGGATCGGGGACAGGTACAGCGCTGAATAACGCTTTTGTGTAGGGATGCAGCGGTTTGGCGAAAATCCGGTCGCGAGAACCATATTCAACCAGATCGCCCAGATACATCACCCCGACAAAATCGGATATATGCTCTACAACCGACAAATCATGCGAGATAAACAGGTAAGTAAGATCCATCTCATTCTGAAGATCTGTCATCAGATTAATGATCTGTGCCTGAATCGACACATCCAGCGCTGAAACAGGTTCATCCGCGACAATAAAACGCGGCTTAAGCGCGATCGCTCTGGCAATGCAGATACGTTGACGCTGGCCGCCTGAAAATTCATGAGGATAACGGTCAATCTGGTGTTTCTGAAGCCCGCATTGTTCCATTGTCTCAATGATGTACGACCGATACTGGTCCGGAGGAACAATACGATGTTCCCGCACCGCTTCTCCAATAATCTCACCAACCGGCATTCTGGGTGAAAGTGAACTGTACGGATCCTGAAAAATCATCTGAATCTGCGGCCTGAGTTTGCGAAGCTCGCTTCGCGAAACATCAAAAAGATTTAAGTTATCATATTCAACCGTGCCGCTGGTTGCCTCATAAAGCCGAAGGATCGTCCGGCCGATGGTTGTTTTACCACATCCGGACTCGCCTACCAGCCCCATTGTTTTACCACGCGCAATCTCGAAAGAAACATCATCAACTGCTTTTACATAACCCGTCACACGCTGCAAAACGCCTGATTTAATCGGGAAATATTTAACCAGATTCTTAACTTTTATCAGGCTTTCAGCCATTTCGCAGCACCTCCTCAGACCATAACCAGCAGGCAACAAGATGTGTGTCACTGATCTTAATCATAGGCGGATAGTCTCCGTCACAGATCGGCATTCGTTTATCGCAGCGATCTTTAAAATAGCAGTAACCAGGCATGTTGATTGGATTTGGCACATTACCGGGAATTGAGTACAATCTCGAGACACTTTTGTTAACAGAGGGTTTGCTGTTAAGCAGACCCACCGTATAGGGATGTTTGGGATCCTGGAAGATTTCCAGAGCTGTCCCCTTCTCAATCACGCGCCCGGCGTACATAACGACAACTTCATCAGCCATCTCAGCTACTACACCCAGATCATGCGTGATCAGCATGATACTCGCGTCCACTTTGTCCTTCAGGTTACGCAGCAAGTCCAGAATCTGCGCCTGAATTGTAACATCGAGCGCTGTTGTCGGCTCGTCTGCCACAATCAGCTTCGGGTCACAGGCAAGTGACATCCCGATCATCGCCCGCTGCCGCATGCCGCCGGAAAGCTCATGCGGGTAGGAATGATAAATGCCGTCCGCTCTGGCTATACCCACCACTCTCAGCATCTCGATGCTTTTACCTCTGATCGCTTTTTTACTCATACCGGGATTATGCAGCTTGATAATCTCATCAATCTGAGAACCGATCGTGAACACCGGGTTCAGGCTGGTCATTGGCTCCTGAAAGATCATCGCGATCTCGTTGCCGCGGATTTTCTGTATTTTGTGAATCGGGACTTTCGTGATATCAACTGTCTCAGTGCCGTTATTATAGCGAATCTGCCCGCCGATAATCTGTCCGGTCGGCCGCTGGACAAGCCGCATCAATGAAAGCGATGTCACCGACTTCCCGCAGCCGGACTCGCCGACCACCCCAACTGTTTTGCCTTTTGGTACATCGAAAGAAACACCATCAACCGCTTTAACAACACCCATATCTGTGAAGAAATGAGTCTGGAGATTATCAAACTCCACAACGTTTTTCTGGTCTCTCATCTCACATTGGTAATCAGAAGGTTTAATCGTAACTTTTTTTTGCGTTCTTTCATATTGGTTCATCAGACGCTGATTTTCACGGTTAACATGGCGCAGCTTACGCATACCTGCTCGTCTTGCTTTCGATGATCCCTTCAGCTTTGTTTTACGCAGCCGGTTCATAATTGTGTTCTTTATGTATGAGTCTTTCATAATAGCTCCTGTCTTAGCGCCTCATCTTCGGATCGTACGCGTCGCGAAGACCATCACCAACAAAATTAAACGACATAACAGTCAGTAAAATCGCAATGCCGGGCGGCACCCAGATATTCAGATGGTCTTGCATAATCCTGCGGTCATTGACAGCATCTACCATGTTGCCCCAGGACGCATAAGGGAATGAAAGCCCCATGCCAAGATACGATAAAGCCGACTCCAGCAGGATAACACTGCCGATGCCCAGTGTCGCGATAACGATCAGCTGCGGCATGACGTTCGGGATCAGATGAAAGAAGATTCTGCTTCTGGCTTTCAGGCCCGTTGATTCTGCCGCTACCATGAACTCCTGTTCCCGCAGCGAGAGAATCTGACCACGAACAATCCGGGCGACACCAGGCCAGAACAGCAGGCCCAAAGCCAGCATAAGCACATAAATGCGAGACTGCGAGGGTATTTCCATCGCGACCATAACCGATCCCATTATCAGCATGATTGGCAGTATAGGTATACAATTAAAGACATCAACAATTCGCATCAGCAGGTTGTCAACCCATTTGCCATAGTATCCGGCAATACCACCCAGAATAACACCCAGCAAAATTTCTATGATAATAACTACAAAGCCAACCATAAGTGATATGCGGCCGCCGTACATCAGACGGGTCATCACATCCAGTCCCATTCTGTCTGTTCCCAGCAGATGTGCTCTAGATGGGGGTGTACGTGCGTTCAATGTCCGAATAATGACCGGTCCTTCTGTTATCAGATATGGGCCCTCGTGATTGGTCTGGAACGACCATCTCTGAACGCCCCGTTCCGGTCTGACCGCGTACACTTCACCTGCTTCATCAACAACATACACATTACCGGTTTCATCATAGAAGGGCTCTTCTGTCGCGACAGGTGAGTAGCCGGTAAAATCCCAGCGTTTCACGCCTGTCTCCAGACTGTAGGCATTCAGAAAGCCAAATTCAACTTCATATCTCAGCTCCTCATTTTCCGGCACTTCTACAGTAAAGGGCACCTCAACCAGCGACGTGAGTTCAGTATCGGTATATTCATTTGCCAGTTCACCGCGATTCGCTGAAAACTCCTGAATAACACCGCTTTCCAACTGCACAAAAACCCGGCCGGTTTCAGCTGAGATCAAAGGTTCTGAAACAATCGGCTCTTCAGTTCTCAAATGCCAGCGCAGCGAACCATCCGCGATATTAAGCGCGTACAAGTCCTGATCACCCGCCAAAACGTAAATATAACGAATTTCCTCATCCCGGTAGAAGATCTCATATTCCCCATAGGGTGAAAAGATCGGTCCGATAAAAGAAAAGATAACCATGATCACCAGAATGATCACACCTATGATGGCCAGCTTGTTACGGACAAACCGTCTGCGAACAAGCTGCCCCGGCGTCACGATCGTTTGCTCAGAGGCTTGATCATCTTCAGGCATTTCTAATTCTTCAGGCAATTTCATGTTATCAGCCATAATCTGCCACCTCCTAGCTTAATCGGACGCGTGGATCAACCACCGCGTAAAGTAAATCCGCGATCAGTGTTCCCAGAAGAGTCAAAACCGCGAGAAACATATTAAAAGCCATGATAAACGGTACATCACCCTGGCGCATCGCGACAAGCGCGGTATTACCCAGACCATCAATAGCGAAAATACCTTCGGTTATGATAGCACCGGAAAACAAACCGGGAATTGAACCGCCGATCATGGTAACAATCGGAATTAATGTATTGCGAAACGCATGTTTGTATATGACCTTGTTTTCACTCAGACCTTTGGCACGAGCTGTTCGCACATAATCAGCGTTAAGTACCTCAAGCATGTTTGTCCTGGAATAGCGCATCAAACCACCTACACCTGTCACGGTTAATACCGCGACCGGCAAAATGAAATGTTTGCCCATATCAAGCAGCAGTCTGAAGCCGGTATAATTGTAGCGTGCGGTCACCATGCCCTGCAAAGGTAAAACACCCAGGCCTATCGCGAAGGTACGCTGCAGGATAGCCGCGAAAAAGAAGCCCGGCAAGGAAATCCCAACCAGAGCGAAAGTTGATACCGCGTAGTCAAGTTTTGAGTATTGCCGCGTCGCGGAAATAACACCAAGCGGAATCGCGATCAGCAGCTGAATGATAAAGGCTATGAACGCGAGCCAGAATGAAACCCACATTTTTTCGCTTATGACCTGAGCGACCGGCCTCTGGTATATAAACGATGTACCCAGATTGCCGCGTACAGCTTGACTCAGCCAGTTGATAAAACCCTGGAAAACGCCGACATCAAGTCCGTACAACCGGCGCAGGCGCGTCACCATTTCTTCTGTGACATTCGGGTTACCGGCTGTGATCGTTGAAACATAATCTCCAGGCATAGCGCGGATGAGTGTATAGATGATAATAGCTACACCAAATAAAATAAAAACCGATAAAAACAACCGGCGGATGATGAATTGCCGCATAGACACTCCTGTTCGCATTATGCGGGCCTGCCCTCAGTTTGAAGGCAGGCCCACCAGCATGCTTGTGTATTCTATAACTGCTCAGCAGTCACTCTTAACACTTTCGTTACTGTTATTGGGCTACCATTTCAAGGCTTTCAACCTCGGCAAAGTAACCATAGTACGGTGTCATATCTCTTGGGAGTGTCTCAATATTGACAATATTGGTGTTAAAAATAAACATGTTCTTACGCTGATAGGTAGGCATTTCAACCGCGTTTTCCATAATGATATCAAGTGCTTCCGCGTACATTTCTTTACGGACATCAATATCACTGGTCTGGCGGGCAGCCATGATCAGCTCATCAAGGCGTTCGTCACTGATGTTGTAATAGTTGCTTGGACCATTTGTATGATACAGCTGGTACATGTCAGGATCAGGTGTTTCACCCCAGGCAGCTGCCCAGAGATCAAGCAGACCGGCATCAAGGTCATCAAAGAACTGATTGCCATCGGCATAGTCCTCAATATCAACAATCATGCCAAGGTCTTCGCCTGCGTTCTTGATACCAAGAACGATCGGGAAAGCCGGATGATCACCAGCACCGTCAGCAGGGATACCAATTCTGATTCTCAGCTGTTCACCGGCACTGTTAACCAGATCGCCATTGTCATTCTGGGTGTAGCCGCCTTCCTCGAATTTCTCGAGAGCGCTTTCAGGGCTGAAGCCATAATACTCAGTGGCGTTCTGTGGATAAGCCCATGAAACACGGGAGATTGGACGTTCAATAACACTGGCCAGATTACCATAATAAGACTGGACAGCTGGTTCGCGATCCATCAGGTGCATAACGCCCTGGCGAACACTCAGGTTTGTGACACGGCTGGCATCAATACCAATGTATCCATAACCAAGATTATCGATCAGCTCATAATGCAGATCAGGATCTTCTTCTACATCATTAACAACTTCCGGAGACGCGGTTGGATCGGAAATATCAAAATCGCCCAGACGTACACCTTCAAGCTTATTGGCCTGTGAGGTAACCTGGTAGCGTATCCGCTTAATCATCGGAGAGCCTTCAAAGTAGAAATCATTAGCGACAAGTGTAACTACGTTGTTGGTGAAATCACTGAAGCGATAAGGTCCGGCACCCATCGGTTCGCCGTTGACAGCCTGAGCCATCGACAGATCACCTTTACGGAAACCTTCACCATAATAATGCATCGGCGCGACTTCAACACCACCCAGGTTATAAATAGCCGCCGGGTCAACACCCGCGATTGTCACACGGACAGTCAGTTCATCGACTTTTTCAATGCCTTCAACATCCGGCACGTTTACAGTGTCGCCGGCAAGGTTTTCAGCAATATACTCAGCTTCCAGCTCACGGCGAAGTGAGTTGCGAATTTCTGCCAGTACATAATCCTCATAATAAGGACCATCAGGCAGGAAGTCTGCGACATCCATTCCATAGCCATCTGCTACAGCCTGGGCTGTTTCCTGAATCTCATCTTCATCGGGTTCGTACGCGGCAGCTTCTTCCTGAATCGCTTCTACACGGTCAGCATAATCCATATCGTCGTAACGATACTCATTAACACCCAGAATAGGTGTTGTATAAAGGGTTGAAGGACCGGTATAGTTGGGATCCAGCCTGACCAGCATTGAGAAAACGACATCATCCGCTGTAACGGGCTCGCCGTCACTAAAGACAAGGTTTTCCTTTAAAGTGAATGTATAAATGGTTCTTTCAACAGAACCGTCGTCAGCCATAATTTCTTCCGGTGTCTCATAATAAGCAAGACCACTGTCATCCGGCATCGCGAATCGGTCAAAACCAATCAGCGGCGCATGAACCAGGTCCACGATATCCATATCGTAACCGGTTGTCGCGAAAAACGGGCTGAAAACAGCGTTGAAATCAGTAGCACCTAAAATCAGGGCAGGCTCATCGGAATAATCACCTTGCTCAGCGGGAGCTTCTGTTTCATCAGGATCGGTTGTTTCATCTTCATCTGCCGTTGTCTCATCTGTGCCATCGGCAGTTGTCGTTGTGCCCGGGTCTTCTGTTTCTGTCGTGTCACCACCACAGCTTGCCACAACAAGTGCCATGGCCAGAAGCAGAGCAAGTAGAATAATCAGTTTCTTGTTCATACTTTTACCTCCTATGATAAAATACAAATGGAGCGTTTTAACTTTACACCGGACCGCCTCCACACGGCCTTGTCCAAAGGCATAAAATTCGCAAGCTCCTTTGATAAATTTATCACAAATATAAGGTTCTGTCTACTTTTGTGAAGTAACCATCGTTACACGTCAGCATTTGTGTCCGATTCTGTACATTAACTCAGAGGGTCTGTTTGGAAAAGGCAGGCTGTAACGGCATGTAGGCAGAGTCATTTCTTCGAACAAGCAGTATTCATCACTATACATCTTTATTCAGATTATCACAGCACCGAACGGCAGCTGGGCCAATCGGGCAAATTTGAAGTGCTGCAGGCCAAAAGGAATGGCAGTCAAAGTCATGCACAGAAACAGTCCGGCACTGGCAGCTATGAGCGCCAGATGCAAACCGATGTGATTAATATTCATACTTATTCATTTAAATGTATATCGCTGTTATGGTATCACATTGTCATCCGGTCCTGATGTATAATGAAATGGAAAGGATGTGATCTTGATGAAGAATATTAATATTGGATATGGTGAATTTGAAGCATCTGAAATTTCTCTCGGCTGTATGAGGATGGCCGATTTGTCTTTAAAAACAGCCCGCTCAGTGATTGAAACCGCACTGGCATGTGGTATCAATTTTTTCGATCATGCCGATATTTATGGCGGTGGCGAGTCCGAGACTATTTTTGCCAAAGCCATAGATATGAAGCCATCTGTCAGAGAAAAAATGCTTCTTCAGTCTAAATGCGGCATTCGCGAGGGTTATTTTGATTTTTCCCGCGATCATATTCTGGCTTCTGTTGAGGGCATTTTGAAACGTCTGAAGACGGACTACCTGGATGTTCTTTTGCTGCATCGGCCAGACACACTGGTAGAACCAGATGAAGTCGCGGAGGCTTTTTCCCGCCTTCACAGCAGCGGCAAAGTCAGACACTTTGGTGTCAGCAATCAGAATCCAATGCAGATGATGCTGCTGAGCCGTTATCTTGGGCAGCGGATTATCATTAACCAGCTGCAGCTGAGCATGACCAATACCGGTATGATAGACGCCGGCATAAATGTCAATATGGAAATAGACCCGTCGATTAACCGAGACGGCAGTGTGCTGGATTACTGCCGCCTGAATGATATTACGATTCAGGCCTGGTCACCCTTTCAGTATGGTTTCTTTGAAGGAGTTTTCCTGGATAATCCAAAGTTCCAGAAGCTGAATGAAGTGATTGACCGCGTCGCGGCTGACTATGACGTTCCGAGTATCGCGATCGCGATTGCCTGGATTCTGCGTCATCCAGCCAGAATTCAGCCGATCATAGGTACCATGAATCAAGATCGGATAAAAGCTGCCTGCCAGGCTTCAGACATTTCATTAACCAGACAAGAATGGTACGAACTGTACCGCGCAGCCGGTAACGAGCTGCCATAATCAAGAACGTATAATGAGAAAGGCAGCGGCTTTCTCTAAGCTAAAACGCTCAAAATGAACCTTAATATGAGATGACGACATGCAGAAAAAACAAATGAGGAGGCAGACCCTTTCCGCAGCATAAAAACTGTGGAAAGGGTTCATCTGATGATGAACCAGTATCCAACTGATAAAGAAAACCTGCTTGAACAGGTCATACCGGTTATCCGGCAGGCAGGGAAGCACTTAACATTAAAATCGGCCGGCAGACATGAACAGGAAGTCAAAACGGGAACCGCGAATTTTGTTACCGAAACGGACTACACGGTTCAAAAACAGATTTTCAATGAATTACGGCGGTTAACCCCTCATTTCAACCTGCTCGGTGAAGAATCATCACAACAGAGTTGTGATTTTAGCAAGCCAACCTGGATTCTTGATCCGGTTGACGGCACAACAAATCTTATGTTCCAGTATAAACATTCTGCCATTTCGCTTGCTTTATATGATCAGCGGCAGATTGTCCTGGCAGCCACCTATAACCCTTATCTGGACGAATTGTTTACAGCCATTCAGGGGCAGGGCGTTTACCTCAACGGGCAACTTGTGTCCTGCCACCCGGCACAGAACCTTAACCAGGCTCTGGTCGGATTTGGTACCACACCCTATGACCGCGGCAGCAGCAGTAAAACCTTTTCCATCGTTGAACGTTTATTTGAAAAGACGCTGGATGTGCGCAGAAGCGGCTCAGCCGTACTAGACCTTGCCTATGTAGCCTGCGGCCGGTTGAACGCCTTTTTTGAGCTCTCACTGCAGCCCTGGGATTACGCGGCCGGACTGCTTTTCGTCAGTGAGGCAGGCGGGCAGTTGACCCGATGCGACGGACTGCCTGTCCGCATCACAACAGCTGACAGTATTCTGGCCAGCAGCTGCCGGCTGCACCAGGATCTGCTTGAACTGATCAAGCTTACCTAGCCATT
>SLMY01000086.1 GCA_007133255.1 Clostridiales bacterium | reverse complement strand
GGCAGGCTGGTCAACAATAAAAGAAGCGTTCCAGTTATCACCTGGCTGAATGCCTTGATGCGGACCTCCATCCTGTTCGCCATCAACGACTAATCCATGCCAATGGACAGTTGTTGGATAACTCAGTTGATTATTGACCCGAATATTCACCTGCTCGCCTTGTCTGATACGAAGGACAGGTCCGAGATAGGAGCCATTATAACCAAACGTCTCTGTAGATCGGTTGCCAGTGAAATTGGTTTCACCCGATTGCACATCCAGAATAAATTCTGCGATATCAGGATCTGGATTCTGATCCTGCAACAAGACGGGGATCTTCAGTTCGTTCCCATTCTGACTATCATTCTGATAACGTGGTATAAACCGGCCGGAAACCAAAACGAACACAATCGCAGCTAACGCAAGGACTGAAATGATCAAGGCGGTTATGAGCATTGTGACTTTTTTATTTGTTGTTCTCATTTTATTCGCTCCAATCGCAAATTGCCTGCATTGGCACGATATCTGCATTCAGCTTCACTTCTGGACTGTCACCATGTCTTAAATATTGAAGAAAAGAAATATCTACCCGCAGTCAGTTATCTTATTTTCATCAGTCTTGCATTAATCGCTACAATGATGGTGCTCATCGACATCAAGACAGCACCAAGCGCTGGCGTTATCACAACACCCTGGTTATAAAGAATACCTGCGGCCAGAGGTAAAGCGATGATATTATAAGCGGTTGCCCAGACAAGATTTTGGACCATTTTACGGTAAGTCGCGCGTGACAGTTTAATCAGGTTGACGACATCCTGCGGGTTGCTTTTAACTAAAATCACATCAGCTGTTTCTATCGCGACATCCGTACCCGCGCCGATCGCGATGCCAAGATCCGCCTTAGCCAGCGCTGGTGCGTCATTAACACCATCTCCAGTCATGGCGACTCTTTTACCAAGTTCATGTATTTCGTCAACTTTCAGTGCTTTTTCATCTGGCAAAACCTCAGCGAATACTTGATCTATGCCAAGCTGGCTAGCCACATGGGCTGCAGATTTCTGGTTATCACCTGTCACCATATAAGATTCGATGTCCATCTCGCGCAAAGCGTCAACTGCCGGACGTGAACTGTCGCGAACGATGTCGGACAAGGCAATAAACCCAAGCAAGGTATTGTCGGCCAAAACGTAAACGACTGTTTTCCCTTCAGCGGACAACGCTTCCAGCTTGTCTTGATCAAAATCGATTTGCTTTGAACGCATAAAGCCGGGACTGCCAATCAAAATCTCCTGGCCCTCTATTTTGGCTTTAAGTCCCTTGCCGGTCACGTTCTGATAATCTGTGACTGATTTTAACTTGATGCCACGTTTTTTCCCCTCTCTGACAATGCCCTGGGCTATTGGATGCTCAGAGTTTGATTCTATGGCATAAACTTTTTCAAAAAGTTCGTCTTCAGAAAGTCCGATTGCGTTTATGTCGGTCACACCAAACTGACCTTCCGTCAACGTGCCTGTCTTATCAAAGATAACCGCGTTTATTCTTCTGGCATTTTCAAACGCCACACGATTACGGATCAACAGGCCTTGCTTCGCGCCAATACCGGTTGACATGGCAGTGACCAGCGGGATGGCCAGGCCCAGGGCATGTGGACAGGAAATGATCACGACTGTGACCGCCCTTTCCATGGCAAAACCAAGATCACCTGTACCAATCATCCAGACAGTGAATGTGATTGTGCCCGCCGACACCGCAATATAGAAGAGCCACTTGGCCGCGACATCCGCCAAGCGCTGGGTTTTGGATTTTGACTGCTGCGCCTCACGCACAAGTTCAATCACCTGGGAAATAAAAGTATCGTCCCCGGTCTTGCTGACAGTAAATTTTAAAATCCCCTCGCCATTGATGGAACCACCTATGATCTCATCCTCTGGCGCTTTATCCACCGGGTTAGCTTCACCAGTAATCATCGCTTCATTGACGGATGATTGACCTTCATAGATTTCACCGTCGATGGGTATTTTTTCTCCAGGCTTGACAAGGATCTGGTCGCCCGTTTTCAGGCTGGAAACGGGCTTATCAATCGTCTCGCCGCCCTCGCCAATTACATGCGCTTCTTCCGGCATAAGCTTGACCAGCTCATCAAGAGCCCTTGAGGCACCGATCACGGAACGCATTTCAATCCAATGTCCCAGTAACATGATTACTATCAATGTGGCGAGCTCCCAGAAAAAGTCGCTGCCCTCCATAATGAATACGGTAAGAGAACTATAAACATAGGAAACAACTATAGCTAATGTGATCAGGGTCATCATAGCTGGCGACTTTTCCGCAAGTTCATCTTTAGATCCTTTAATAAATGGCCAGCCGCCATATAAGAACAAACTGGTTGAAAGGCCAAAAAGCAAATAAGAGTCGCCTGGGAAGCGCCAGTCGACGCCCATAAACATCTGGATCATCGGTGAGAGCGCGAGAATCGGAACCATCAGGATAACGGAAAAAAAGAAGCGCCGTCGAAAATCTGCGACCATCATGGCGTGATGATCAGTATGGTTATGGGAGTCATGATCGGAATGCGAGTCAGAATCAGTTTCATGATCGGATGTATGAGCGTTATGCTGCGTGTGTTCACGTTCATGCGAATGATCTGTCTGCTGAGGCTGCTCAGAGTGATTCATGTGCTCATTGTTCTCATCATTCGTGCTTTGAGCCCGATGATTGTCTGTTGATTTGTCATTTTGATCCATATCATTCACCTGCTAAATTACCATATCATGATTTTGTGATTTCACTTTTTTTCTGCTTATACTCTTCCTCGCTAATTTCACCTTTTGCATACCGCTCTGCTAAAACCGCTAACGCTCGGTTGTTATGATCATGCTGCATCTCATGTGGGGCAGCATAACCAGATTTACCGGACGTATTAACCGCACGTACTAAAGCAAATATGATTAACACGATAATAACAGTTACTATCAGGCCGCCTACAAACATCAAAATCCAGCTAAACCCATATCCCATCATATTAGTTACCTCCCGAGTAAGTTTGCATTTCAAGTCTCTTTTTTCTCATTCTTAGTTAACAGAGCCTTTCTTAAATTTATAAAAAACTCTACAAATTGCGTCTAAAAATTTAAACTCAACAGAACCCATCAGGTTTAATTATATCAGCATCTAAGCATTTAAAAAGTGCATGTGTTACCGTGAAGTGATGTGAAAATTATCTCGTCGGCCAGCAACAACCGTTTCGCGGCTTCTTCTATAGCATGTTGCACTTAGAAATGCTGAGGATGAAACGCGATCGAAAATCAATGCGATCGCGATTATCTGCATGCGTTACGTCTCATCATCTATCATGTCCGGTGCTGCTGAATTTATGGCATACGGAAGAGCTGTCAGATAATAAATGTTTGCATCGAATCATATCTAAAACTTCTGTAAATTAATATTGCATGCAAACTAGAACCAAACGTATAATGGTAGCTAAGGTATTCAACAGTCACAACAAAACAGGAAAGTCACGCACCAGGAGAAACTGAGAATGGTTTCATCATTATCCCTAGTGTTTATGTTCATCACGCTGCTGCTCAGCTTGTTTTTACCTGTCATCTTTCTCTTGATTCTCCAAAAAGGGAAAAAGGGTGTTTTTGGCATTTGGATTGCCGGTGGACTGGGTTTTTACATACCACAGTTGGTTATCCGGATTCCACTGCTGCAATTTTTGGGTACGATGCCGGGTTTTCAGTCTTTCGCCAGTTCACGTCCAACCTTTTTTGTTTTTCTGCTGGCACTTTCTGCTGCTTTGCTGGAAACTGTTGGCAGGCTGATTGTCCTGAAAGTCGCCCTGGCTAAGAGGTTGTCTTACATGACCGGGCTGGCCGCTGGTGCCGGTCACGGCGGAATTGAGGCAATTTTTCTGATCGGCCTGACCTATGTCAATAATATTGTCATCAGCTTTTTTATCAACGCTGATCGTCTGAGTACGATTATTCCTGATAACTTGGAAATGGCTGATAGCGTTAGACAGGCATTGCTTGAAACACCCGCGCACATATTTCTTCTGGCTGGATTCGAACGCGTCTTCACTATGGTCCTGCACATTACTCTATCGGTTATCCTTACGCTTTTTATCATGAAAAAACGGTGGTTGACTGGTTTTCTTTTCGTGACACTACTGCATTTCATGGTTGATTTCCTAGTTAGTATCCTGCAGGTCAATCAAGTTTCAGTGCTGTTCATTGAGGGTTTTATTCTATTGATCGCCCTCCTG
>SLMY01000237.1 GCA_007133255.1 Clostridiales bacterium | reverse complement strand
TTGCGGAGAAATAGGCGTCAATCAGCAGTCCTGTTTTTTCTCGAACAGCTTTGACAAATGCTTTATCCTGAGACAGCTTAGAACATAGATCGGCAGTTCTTCGGCATTGCCAGACAATCGCCGGATAAATCGGCCTGCCGCTGCTTTTTTCCCAGACAACCAGCGTTTCACGCTGGTTGGTAAGTCCTATCCCGGCGATTTGTCCCGGCTGGGTGTCAGCCTGTGCTGCCGCGTCCTGCATAACCGCGATCTGATTGCGTAAAATCTCATCAGGATCATGTTCAACCCAGCCAGGCCGCGGATAAAACTGTTTGATTGGCTGCTGCGCGCTGCTGATACTTTTTCCAGACTGATCAAATATGATCGCGCGACAGCTTGTTGTGCCCTGATCAAGCGCGAGAATAAACTGTTTGTTGTCCATAGGTCCTCCTTATAAACAAGCAATAGCTTTTTTTATCAGATATCATTTTAATCAGACTTAGTATATCACAACACTGTCCCTGGCTAATACCCGGGAAGGCGTCAGCTCGCTCCTGAAGCAGTCCGAATAATTGTCCGCTCATAGCGGCCAAATTTAAGAACGGCTGATTATAAAGGAGGCTGATTAATTTTGTGTTTGCCGTGCTCTGCCAGCCTGAATTTACAGTAAAAAGCCACCGGAACTAATTCCGGTGGCCACTGCGTCTTAAGCCTGTCATCTTAGCGTATCAGCGTATGCTCTTTAATGATCTGAATACCAAGTTTTACTCACTAACTAATCTGATCACCTTGTGTTATTCACTTTCAGAATCTGTCTCTTCGTAGTCATCCGACTGCAGCTGCTGTTGTGCCAGCTCCAGTTCTTCTAACGCCTCACGGTATTTTTGCAAAACAGCACGTGAAAGAAACTCCCTGAACTCAGAGTTGATCGGGTGAACGATGTCCTTGAATTCTCCATCCTGTGTCTTACGACTTGGCATGGCAATGAAAAAACCGTTATTACCTTCGATCACCTTAATATCATGTACAACAAATACATGATCAAAAGTGACTGAAACGATCGCTTTCATTTTACCTTCACTAGTTATTTTACGAATGGTGATGTTGCTAATATCCATGTTTGTCCTCCACTCTATTCGCAGTTTAACGAAATGTCGATCTGAATTTAGCGCCTTTCACGTTACTTTATACAAGGTATTATATCATCAATAGTTTTCAGTTTCATTAATAATTGATATTTTTATACTTTATTAATCTGAGATCTGTGATAGAATAGTCCGGAAAGGTAGGTGCCCCAAGCATGTCTCAATATTCTCGTCTTCATTCTATCTCTCATCTGGCGGAAGGCGCAAAAATATATCTCATCGGCATTGGCGGCATCAGCATGAGCGGACTGGCTGAAATAGCACAGGCTGCCGGGTTTGCCGTCTATGGCTCGGATCAGCATAAGACAAATCGTACAGTCTATCTCCAGAATAAGGGAATGGACATCCAATACTCACATGAAGCAAACAGAATTGACCAGATAAAACCTGATCTCGTTGTTTACACAGCCGCGATACATGACGATAATCCTGAGATTATCAGAGCCCGGGCTTTGATGATAACGACAATTGATCGCGCCACCTTTCTCGGCTGGCTGAATCAGACTTTTGATCAGGTGATTAATATATCGGGCACACACGGAAAAACAACGACAACGGCTTTATGCTCTTTGATTCTGCTCGCTTCGGGGATTGATCCTACTGTCCATCTGGGTGCTGAACTTGAACAGTTTCACAGCACCGTGCATTTAGGCGAACCTGGTAAGTTAATGGTTTCCGAAGCCTGTGAGTATATGAATAGTTTTCTGAAATTTTATTCAACAACAGCAGCTGTTCTCAATATCGATTATGATCATGTAGATTTTTATGATAATCTCAACGATGTCATTCATTCATTTGTGCGATTTTCTAATCAGTTGCCCGAAAACGGCAGCCTGGTTATCCCTGATTTTGATCCCAATGTAGATAAGATGATCCGTGATCTCGCTGCTTTAAGAATCGCTCAGAAACGGCAAATGCCGCGTCTTCTTTACTTTGGCGCATGCAAAGAAACAACAGATGCTGGTCATGAAGGATTCTTCTATCGGAATTTAACCTATATTAACGGAATGCCGCGCTTTGAAGTCTGGCATAATCAGACACATTACTGCACGATCAAGCTGCGCATACCTGGCCTGCATAATGTCCTTAACACATTGGCAGCTATCGCGTGCGCGCATCTCCATGGAGCGAAACCAAACGCGGTAACAGCAGTTTCAGAATCTTTTCGCGGCGCTGAAGGCCGCTTTACAGAAACCGGAACCTACCGCGGAGCCAGAGTGATAGCAGATTACGCGCATCATCCTGCCGCCGCGCGCGCGACACTGGAAGCCGCGAAGCATATACCTCATCAGCGTACCTGGGTTGTTTTCCAGCCTTTAACATATACCAGAACCAGAGTTCTTTTCAATGATTATGTTGAGGTCCTGAAGGATTGCGAGTCAGTTATATTTTCAGAAATATACAGTGATCGTGATGAAGCAGGTCCGGATCAGATGAGTTCACGGCTGCTGACAGAAGCAATCAACGCTCTGGGCGGCCATGCTCAGTTCGTTCCCGATTTCAAAGAAATCAAGCGTATGCTTGACACTGTCGTCAAACCAGGAGATTTGATCCTGGTGCTGGGGCCTGAGGACATCAGAGAGTTCGCTGATCAACTGACAGGGCGGCAGGCATATGATCATCATCTCAAGAAATAAAAGACATATCGCGGCTGACAGCGGATCACCGCATGCCCCTTAACTTAAGCCGTATAGTGCGGTGCCATGCATGGCACACCACCTAAAAAAAGAGCGATGCTGCCGGCACCGCTCTTTTCATTCTTTTTATCTTATTGGTTTATCCGATCATCCTATGCTTGTGATGATCCATAGAACAGCTTGTTAATCATCTGATGAAGCTGCTTCTTTCTCTTTCGGACCACTTATTGTTTCTGATTCGTGATCCTGGTCCTGGCCTGGTGCCTCATCCGGTTCAAGCACAGACGGTGTTTTGCCTTCAGCCTTGGCTGATACATCCTTATTTGGTTCATAGTCAGGATCGGGCCCGCCCGCCTTGTTTTCCTGATAAATCATCTCAAACTCAGCGCCATCAATTTTTTCTTTCTCAAGCAGGGTTTCTGACATTTTCTCAAGCAGGACTTCATTATTCTTGAGAATATTCAGAACATCCGCATAGGCTTCATCAATGATCACTTTGACTTCATCATCAATCATTCCGGCAAGCTTTTCACTGTATTTTTGCACATGTCCGTAATCCTTGCCCAGGAACACTTCATCTCCGTTCCCGAAAACCAGATTACCCAGTTTCTCGCTCATGCCGTATTTTGTGATCATATCTCTGGCAATACCATTACAGCTTTGCAGATCGTTTGACGCGCCCGTGCTGATTTCTTCAAAAGTCAGTTCTTCAGCAGCCCGGCCGGCCAGCGCGATCTTGATCTGTGCCAACAGCTGTTTTCGGGTCAGATAATACATATCCTCATGCGGCTTATGGGCCGTGTAGCCTCCGGCACCACCGGAAGGAATAATCGAGACCCGTTCAACTTTATCTGTATCAGACACTTCTCTGAGCACAATCGCGTGACCAGCCTCGTGAAACGCTGTCAGGCGACGTTCTTTATCACTGATCACACGGCTTCTCTTTTCAGGACCTATCATGATTTTAAAGACAGCTTCTGAAATATCTTCATAAACGATCGTTTTCGCGCCTTTACGGGCAGCCAGCAAGGCAGCCTCATTTAAAAGATTCGCCAGATCAGCACCCGTAAAGCCGGGTGTAATTTTCGCTATTTCCTTAAGCTCAATGTCCGGATCCAGCGGTTTGTTGCGAGCGTGCACTTTCAAGATCATCTCACGGCCTTTAATATCAGGACGTGACACGGTGATCCGCCTGTCGAAACGCCCGGGCCGAAGCAGCGCCGGGTCAAGGATATCGGGCCGATTGGTTGCCGCTAAAATAATAACGCCTTCATTCGGACCAAATCCATCCATTTCCACCAGCAGCTGGTTCAGCGTCTGTTCTCGTTCATCATGTCCGCCGCCCATGCCAGCGCCACGATGACGTCCGACCGCGTCAATCTCATCAATAAAGATAATACAAGGTGAGTTTTTCTTCGCGTTCTCAAATAGATCACGGACACGTGACGCGCCCACACCAACAAACATCTCGACAAAATCAGATCCGCTGATTGAAAAAAACGGCACACCGGCTTCACCGGCAA
>SLMY01000138.1 GCA_007133255.1 Clostridiales bacterium | reverse complement strand
TGTATCGACAGCTGGAACTGGCGCTGGAACCTTTGCCGGAACAGCCCTCAAGGCTGCCTTCAGGACTGCCTTCAGAACAGGATCGGCAGGCTCAGAAACCAGATCAGATACTAAGACAGACGCTTGTCAAGCCGCACACAGATCTGCGCTATAAATTGACACGCAGCCGCCGCCGGAGCCTGACCTTGATAATCCATGAAGATCAGTCTCTGGAAGTCAGAAGCCCGCGCCATATGCCTAAACAGACAATTGACCAGTTTGTGCTGGAAAAGGCTGCCTGGATTCACCAGAAGCGGCTTGAATCGGTGCGGGCAATTCAGATTGGTCCGCTGCGGGCAGACCAGATTGAGCAAAGCCAGGAAGCTTTTATTCAGGCAGTAGACCAGGCAATTGAGCGGTTTAAGGGGCCGCGGCCGACAAAAATCCTGGTTCGCGACTTAAGCAGCCGCTGGGGCAGCTGCAGCAGCAAAGGCACTGTCAGCCTCAACAGCCGGCTGATGGCTCTGCCCGATCGGCTGCGTGATTATGTGATATATCACGAACTGTGTCATCTGGTTCATTTAAATCACAGCAGCGATTTCTGGCAGCTGCTGAACCAGTACGTTTCGAACGCACGAACTTGCCGCAGAGATTTGAACCAGCAGTTTCGGCTTATGAAAAGAAAATGAGTCTTAACAATTAGAAAAGGCGAATATTATGAGTCAATACAATGAAAAGAAAAATCAGACAGTTAAAGCAGCAGCTCGTACGGGAGCGCCTGCAGAGCCAAAAGAAATAACCCGGCGGGCTGTTCCAGGCAAATCGAACCCGGACGAGACACTTTCAGAAGGCCGGTCACGCGTTCAGCCTGTCCGCGATAACAGCAAAGCCAGGCTGGGTGAAAACGCGGTTGTTTTGATCACCGGGTCAAGCTCCGGCATTGGCCTGGCCCTGGCCAGGCAGCTGCTGGCTGCTGGCTGCCGCGTATATGGTGTGGCCCGGCGCTACAGTGAAAATGAAAACTGGCAGCCAGATGAAATGGGTCTGGTCCAGATAAAGCTGGATGTAACCAACGCGGACAGCTGCCAGCAAGCTGTCGCGAAGATAATCAGCAAAGAAGGCAGGCTTGACGCTGTCTTTTTTAATGCCGGCTATGGCGTGGCTGGTGCGGTAGAAGAAACGTCTGCGAAACAGGCAGTATCGCAGATGCTGGCGAATGTGATCGGAATCAGCGCTTTCCTGCCTGAGGTGATCAGGCAGATGCGCCAGCAGGGTAGCGGCAGCCTGATTTTTGTCGGATCAATGACCTCCGTGCTGCCGATCCCGTTTCAGGCTTATTATTCGGCGTCTAAAGCGGCACTGGAAGCGTTGGCGCTGGCGCTGCGCGATGAGATCAAACCCTATAATGTTCGCTGCATGGTGGTTAATCCGGGTGATACAAAGTCAGACTTTGCCCAGTCACGAAAAAAAGTGATAATACCGGAAAACAGCGTCTATCACAAACGCTTCAAGCGGTCGGTTTTAAAAATGGAACGTGATGAGAATGAAGGCATGTCATCAGAGAAGCTGGCCAGCCTGATGATCAGGCAGGTACAAAAAAACACACTGCCGCTTGTCTATACCCCGGGCTTGCTCTATAAAACAGCTGTCATACTTAAAAGAATCCTGCCGCTTCGCCTGGTCCGGTTTGTGATTGGCCGGATGTACAGCCGCTAACACCTTTGTGATGTGCGGCTCTCACGTGATATCGTGTACAGGTCTCTGGTGTTACGGCGACCGCTTAACACAGGTGGTATGATAGTGCACGTTATTCTGATGTTCAGTATAATGAGTGCAGGATTTTTAAACATAAATTAGATGTTAATCGTATTTTTATCCAGGACGATCAGACAGATCCCGGATCACAGGAGGAAAGAGCATGCTCAAAGCGTTGCTGTTAGAACGAATACTGAATGAGGCGTTGGCGACAGGTGCTGATTTCGCGGAAGTTTTTTGCGAGGAATCACGAAGAAGCCAGTTGTCAATGGTCAATGGTGAGCTTGAGAAAGCCCTTTCAGGACTTGACTCAGGGTTAGGGCTGCGTTTGTGGAAAGGCGAGATGTGTCTTTATACGTTCAGCAATGATTTATCTGAAGCAGCGCTTCTGGAGTTGACAAGGCTTACAGCGGCGGCGCTTCAGGGAGACAGAGAAGCCCGGGCCGAAACACTTAAAATGCAGGAACATGTATCGTCGCACCCGTTCGACGTTCGTCCCGGACTGGTTGATAAACCTGGAAAAGTAAAAAAACTGCGTGATGCCAGTGACAGCGCCCGCGCTTATGACCCGCTGATCACCCAGACACGTACCGGGCTGACAGAACTGGAAACACAGGTGCTGATCGCCAATTCTGAAGGGCTGCTGACGGAAGACGAGCGAATCTATAGCCGGTTTTCCCTGGAAGCGGTCGCGTCATCGGAATCGGAAAAACAAACTGGCTTTGTCGCCCCGGGTGTCAGACGCGGTTATGAGTGGTTCAACACGCTCGATAGTAACGCGCTGGCCACAGACGCGGCCAGAACAGCTGTAACCATGCTGAAGGCAGACGTTTGTCCTTCTGGCCAGATGCCGGTGATCATCGAAAACGGTTTTGGCGGCGTCATTTTTCATGAGGCCTGCGGCCACAGTCTCGAAGCCACGGCACTGGCTAAAAACGCGTCTGTATTCCAGGATAAGATGAATCAGCGAATCGCCAGCCCGATTGTGAACGCGATTGATGACGCGACCCTGGCTCATGAATGGGGATCACGTGATATAGATGATGAAGGGACACCCACTCAGAAAATAGTCCTGATTCAGGATGGTATCCTGAAAAGCTATATGGTTGACCGGCACAATGGCCGCAAGCTGGGTCTGGCTTCCACCGGCTCAGCCCGCAGGGAATCGTATCGCTACGCGCCGACATCACGCATGAGCAACACCTTCATCGCCGCTGGGAAAGATGACCCGAAAGATATTATTAAAAGTACGCCTTACGGGCTTTATGCTAAATCAATGGGCGGCGGCTCGGTGGATCCGGCCAGTGGTGAGTTTAATTTCAGTGTTCAGGAAGCCTATCTGATAAAAGATGGTGAAGTAACCCAGCCGGTTCGCGGCGCGACGCTGATCGGCAAAGGCGCTGATATTCTGATGAAAATTGATAAAGTGGGCAACAATCTGAAAATGTCGCAGGGCATGTGCGGTTCTGTCAGCGGCTCGGTACCGGCAAATGTCGGCCAGCCGATGATCAGGGTCAGCCAGATGACAGTTGGCGGGAGGAAATAAGATGAATCAGCAGGATTTTCAGCAGGCTCTATTGGATGAAGCTAAAAACAGGGGCTTTTCAGCCGCTGAGGTTTATATCGCCGGCTCACGGGGCCTGGAGGTGCGGGTATTTTCCGGGAAAATCAGCCATTACGAGAGCAGTCAGCAGCAAGGTGTCAGTTTTCGCGGCCAGATACATGGCAAAATGGGATACGCTTTTTCTGAAAAGCTGGAACCAGACGTGGTTAGCTGGCTGCTGGATGAGGCCGCCGCCAACGCGGAAGTTTTATCTGATACAGAAAATGAGGACCTGTTTGCCGGTGCCCCATGGGAACCGACCCGGTCATACAGTGAATCGCTGGCCCAAGTACCGCCTCAGGCGCTGATTGATGCCGCGACACTGCTTGAGTCAAGCGCGCTTGAAGCTGACAAGCGGATCAGGGCCGTGGAGTACGCGGTTTGCGAGTATGGAGAAGCGTCGCGCCTGATCGCGAATACGCTGGGGCTGCGGGTTGAGGAGAAAAGCAACATGATGGTGGCTTTCTCTCTGGCACGGGCCAGCGAGCAGGACTTTCTCAAGCGTGGCTTTGAGATTTGGCAGGGAAGAGACTTCACCCGTCTTGACGCGGCGCGGATTGGCCGGGAAGCGGCACAAAAAGCGACCGACATGCTGGGCGCGCGCAGCATAAAATCAGGCACCTATTGCGTTGTGCTCGATAAAGAAGCGGCTGCCAGCCTGCTGAAGACTTTTTTACCGGTCTTTTTTGGTGACAAGGTACAGCAGGGATTTTCTATGCTGGGCTCAAAAGTGAATCAGCCAGTCGCCAGTCCGGCTGTCTCCCTGGTTGATGAGGCAAGATGTGCCGACAGTTTATATCAGCCGGCTTTTGACAGTGAAGGTGTTCCGACCGCCCGAACCAGCCTTATAGAGATCGGGGTGCTGCAAGGCTTCCTGCACAGCCGCAAAACCGCCGCGAAAGCAGGCATCAGCAGTACAGGGAATGGTTTTAAGCCTTCATGGAAAGCCGGGATTC
>SLMY01000144.1 GCA_007133255.1 Clostridiales bacterium | reverse complement strand
CTCAGCTGTTCTCTGCTCGCGTCAGGCACTTCACATCCTGCTTTGTTTAACGATACAACCATCAGGAAAGGTCTTGAGCAATATGGGGTGCCGGAAGCTGACTCATGGCACTATATTCACAGTACTTGTGTGGAAATTACGCCTGTTGCCAGTTCAGCAGTCTGGGTTGCCAGCCCCTATATTAACCTGATTCAGTTATTGCTCGATACCCTTAAAGATAAGGTTCAATCTATCAGCTGCTATGAAGACCTGGAATTCTACTATAAAAAATATCTGGCAGATGCCATCAGCCAGGCGGTCATCGAACAGAACCGCTGGCAGCTTGAACGTGAGAAACACGGCGGGGACCCGCTTGTGTCTTGTTTTGTCGATGATTGTCTCGAAAAAGGTAAAGATATTGACCAGGGCGGGGCACGATACAACTGGATTATGCCTTCTTTTGTTGGTTTGTCGAATCTGGCGGACGCTTTAACCGCGATTCGCGAGCTTGTCTTCAGCCAAGGGCAGCTGAAGCTGCAGGACTTAGTCAAACTGCTTGAGAATAATTTTGATGGCAGCGAGCCTGTTCGCCAGCTTCTGCTGAATAAGCCGGCGAAATATGGTAATGACCATGATCTGGCAGATGCTGCCGCGGTGTCCGCCGCGGCATGGATCGCTGAAGAAGTCGGCCGTCATCGCACCTGGCGTGACGATTATTTTGTTCCAAGTCTGTTCTGCTGGATTATGCATGAACAGTTCGGGCAGCGGACAGGCGCGTCACCAGATGGAAGGCCCGCCGGTTTCCCGCTGGCAGATGGCTCCGGCCCGGCACAGGGACGTGAGAAAAACGGTCCAACCGCTTCTTTGCTCTCGTCAACAAAATGGTCACATGAACCGTTTATTGGCGGAATAGCCGTCAATATGAAGTTTGGCAAAAGCAGTTTTAAGCAGCAGGCAACCGATAAAATGATCGCGCTGATCAAAACGTTTATGAGGCGCGGCGGGTTTGAACTGCAGATTAACGTGGTTGACCATGAAACACTGCTGAAAGCGAAAAAGCGTCCGGAAGCGTATCGAGACCTGGTTGTCAGAGTTGGCGGATACAGCGATTATTTTATTCATCTCAGTCCAGCCATGCAGGAAGAAGTTATTCAACGTTCGGAACACCTGCTCTAGACAGAAAGCTGATTGTTGATTATGATGAGTCATGCGGTTAGTTGAGCAAAAATAAATATTTCGCAAAAACCAGCTGACCGTATCTGCGGCAAGGTTGCGGGCAGAATAAAGAAAAACAGAAGAGGTCAATTATATGCCCTCTTTTAAAGGCAGGCGTACATGGAAGGCATGATTTTTGATATACAGCGTTTTTCGCTTCAGGATGGTCCGGGCATTCGGACAACCGTTTTTTTTAAAGGATGTTCTCTGAATTGTTTCTGGTGTCATAATCCAGAGTCGAAGAGCGGCCACCCGCAGCTTCAATTTTTCCGGCATCTGTGCACCGGTTGTCAGGCTTGTGTTAAGGCCTGTTCTCAAAACGCGCTGGAAATCGGCGTTGATGGCAGGGCTGTCCTAAATCGGGACAGGTGTGTTGTTTGCGGCGCCTGCGCGGAAGCCTGCCCGGCCGAAGCGCTGATGATTTGCGGTAAAAATCAGACAGTTGATGAAATCATCCAGGTTTTGCTAAGAGACAAGCCTTTTTACGAGCAATCCGGCGGCGGTATCACAATCAGCGGCGGAGAGCCCTTGACACAGGCTGATTTCGCGGCAGAGCTTCTGAAACGATGCCGCGGTGAAGGTTTACATACAGCTGTAGACACAGCTGGCCATGTGCCGTGGGAAAGCCTTGAAAAAGTATTACCCTATACACAGTTATTTTTATATGACCTGAAAGGTGTGGATTCAGATAAACACAAACAGGCAACAGGTGTTGGCCAGGCCAATATTACACGAAATCTGGAGAGACTATCAAGGACAGGCGCTTCAATCATCATCAGAATCCCTGTTATCCCCGGCTATAATGACAGCCCCGAAGATATGCTGAGAACAGCCGATTATCTGCATAAGCTGCAGGGCATTCAGTGTGTTGAGCTGTCGCCGTACCACCGGCTGGCTGATGGCAAACTAAAAAGCCTTGGACAAAAATCAGACATGCCTGAAACTGCTGAGTTATCGTCTGAAGCAGCGAAAGCGCTGCTGAAGCCCTTTGAAGATAAGAATATATGTGTTCGTTATCTGAACAGCTGATTAAGTCAGAAACCAGCGTTCCTTAGAAGCAGCTTTATGCGGATTAATCCTTGTACAGCCAGTACCGCGAGGAATCACTCTTGAACTGGCGGGCTTGTTCTTTTGCCTTGTCCAGATAGTCAGCATAGTAAAAATCAGGCTGGCGAATCTGATTGTTTCCCGACAGCAAATCGATAAACCAGGGTTCATCGGGTTTTTCCGGCTGCCTGAACGTGAAAGCTTCATGTGTCTGCCTGATCGCGTCCAGTAAGGCAACGCCCGCAGAAAAAGGTCTGAAGGCTGCCCTGTCTGTGATATGGATCTGAAAACCGGCGCAAATCTCATTTTGATACTTAGAGTAAACCGGCTGATACCAGCAAGGTCTGAGATGACATCCAGCCAGCGCGTCCTGACTGATCACAGCCAGTACTTTATCGTGATTCAGCCAGGGCGCGCCAACCAGCTCAAAAGGCTTTGTTGTGCCCCGTCCTTCGGAAACATTCGTCCCTTCAAAGAGGCAGGTGCCAACATAGGTCAACGCGCTGTCGACAGACGGGATATTCGGTGACGGAGCGATCCAGGGCAAGTCCGTATCATCATAGCAGGCGTTTCTATTCCATCCTGCCAGTTTCGCGATATGCAGAGGGCAGCCCAGCTGCTGTGTCTGATTGATGTATTGGGCAAACTCCCCGATTGTCAGTCCATAGCGCGCCGGCACAGGGAAAAGACCCACAAAAGAGCGGCAGGATGCGTGGAGCAGCGGTCCTTCCGTGATCAAGCCGCCTAAGGGATTAGGCCGGTCGAGAATTATAACTGGTATACCGGATCTGGCGCAGCTTTCCATCACGTAATACATTGAATAAAGATATGTATAAAAACGAGCGCCCACGTCTTGAAGATCAACCACAAAAACATCAAGGTCAGCCAGCTGCCGGGAAGAAGGTGCTTTATGGCTGCCATAAAGACTATATACGGGCAGGCCGGTTTTTTTATCTTTCTGATTCTCAATCGCCGCGCCAGCCTGCTGGTCGCCGCGAATGCCATGCTCCGGAGCGAACAGGGCCCGCAGATGATAGCGTTCATTTAACCGGTCAATGGTTGCCTTGAACTTTTTATCCATTCCTGTAGGAGTCGTCAGCAGGCCAATGCGCTGATGGCGCAGATAACGATCAACAGTATCGAGCTGGTCAATACCGCAAAAAACTTCCAGCTTTTCTGATCCTGATCTGAACATATTTGATTCCTCCGTTACAGTCATGTAAATATCTTTCTCGCCAGCACCGCCCGAAAGCCTGATGCTGACCGCCCGTCTATAATGATCATATCACATATTAAACACTCACGAAAAAGCCTCGAGATTCCAGGGAAGAGCGTGATCTTTAAAATGACCGGCTGATTATACCTGGCATGATCGGTTCTGGTCCCGGTCATCCAGGACTGCCTGATGAAATAAAGAGCGGTAGTCCGGCATTATACTAAGGCCACGGCCAAAGTGTACGCGGTTTGTCAGCAAAATAAAATAAAGACCGTGGTAAGGGCTGATGTAAAGTGATGTGCCGGTAAAGCCTGTGTGTCCGAACGATCCTTCCTGTAGGCCAGGTCCGCCAGACCAGCTCTTGCCTTCTTTCCAGACAGCGACCCCCAGCCCGCGCGCTTCATTAAGCCCTTCTGTCCAGTTCGTTATCATGATCCTGAACAGTTCAGGACTAAGCAGTCCCTGGCCATTGTTCAAAAGGCAGGAAGCGAGCTTGATACAATCGTCCAGAGGAGCGAAAACGCCGGCATTACCCGATACACCACCTAAAAATCGCGCGTTCTCATCATGAACAACGCCACAAAGATACTGTTGGCTGACTGGATCATATTCTGTTGCCGCCGTTAGCTTCGATACAGGGATCCGCATGGGAAGCTCAGCTGTGAGATAACCTGTCCTCAACATGTTGAGCGGCTCAAAAACTAAAGTTCGAGCCAGTTTATCGAGTGGTTGGCCAGAAGCCGCTTCCAGAATTCGCCCGAGCAGGATAAAACCCATGCAACTGTAGATCACCAGTGTACCAGGTTTACAGTCCAGCGGTCTGCGGAGAATGAGATCTGCCGCTGCCTCGGGCGGCACCTGGCAGTCACGAAGCATGAAATG
>SLMY01000103.1 GCA_007133255.1 Clostridiales bacterium | reverse complement strand
TTTCGTCTTAGTACATGCCGCCCATACCGCCCATGCCAGGCGCGCCGCCTGCTGGAGCAGCCGGTTCCGGCTCAGGAATATCAGCCACAACAGCTTCAGTTGTAAGCAGGAGAGCAGCGATAGATGCCGCGTTCTGCAAAGCTGAGCGTGTCACTTTTGACGGGTCAACAATACCTTTATCGATCATGTCAACGTACTGGAAACTGATCACATCATAACCAATACCCACTTCACTGTTGCGTACTTTCTCACAGATGACACTGCCGTCAACGCCGGCGTTGGTGGCGATCTGGCGTACAGGTTCTTCAAGCGCTCTCAGTACGATTTTCACACCAGTGTGAATATCACCTTCTGTTTCATCAAGCAGCGCTTCAACAGCTGGCAAAGCGTTAATGTAGGCTGAGCCGCCACCAGCGATAATGCCTTCTTCAACAGCGGCCCGCGTCGCGGCCAGAGCATCTTCAATACGCAGCTTTTTGTCTTTCATTTCTGTTTCAGTCGCCGAACCAACCTTAATCACGGCTACACCACCAGACAGCTTTGCCAGGCGTTCCTGCAGCTTCTCACGATCAAAGTCAGATGTTGTTTCTTCAATCTGCGAACGGATTGAAGCGACACGCGCCTTAATTTCAGCTTCATCTCCAGCGCCATCAACAATAATGGTATTTTCTTTCTGAACTTTAACCTGACGTGCGCGGCCAAGCTGTTCAATCGTTGTTTCCTTCAGGTCGAGACCCAGTTCTTCAGTTATAACCTCAGCACCTGTCAGTGTGGCGATATCCTGCAGCATGGCTTTTCTTCTGTCACCAAAACCGGGAGCCTTAACAGCTACACAATTGAATGTTCCGCGCAGCTTATTAACAACCAGGGTCGCCAGCGCTTCGCCTTCTACATCTTCAGCAATCAGAACCAGTTTTTCACCAGCCTGGACAATTTTCTCAAGAATCGGCAGGATTTCCTGTATATTGGAAATTTTCTTGTCCGTAATCAGAATATAGGGGTCTTCCATAACGGCTTCCATTTTATCTGAATCAGTGACCATGTAAGGAGATACATAACCACGATCAAACTGCATGCCTTCAACAACTTCCAGCTCAGTTTCCATGGTTTTCGATTCTTCAACCGTGATAACACCGTCAGAAGTTACTTTTTCCATCGCGTCCGCGATCAGTTCGCCGATCAGGCTGTCATTAGCCGAAATCGCCGCGACACGAGTGATATCCTGCTTGCCGGACACATCTTTTGACTGTTCAGCGATAGATTTAACAGCTGCTTCCACAGCCTTGTTAATACCTTTGCCCAGGAACATGGGGTTAGCTCCGGCTGCCAGGTTTTTCATGCCTTCACGGATCATTGCCTGCGCGAGTATAGTCGCTGTAGTCGTACCGTCACCAGCAACATCATTTGTCTTGGTGGCGACTTCTTTAACCAGCTGAGCGCCCATGTTCTCAAAGCGGTCCTCAAGGTCAATTTCTTTAGCGATTGTCACGCCATCGTTAACGATTGAGGGAGCACCGTATTTTTTGTCAAGGACAACATTGCGGCCTTTCGGTCCAAGTGTCACTTTTACTGTATCAGCCAGTTTGTTGACGCCTCTTTCAAGAGCATGTCTGGCATTTTCAGAATATTTAAGATCTTTAGCCATTTTGATTACCTCCTGTATAATATCTGTTACTTATTCGACGATTGCGAGAATGTCACTCTGCTTGAGAATAGTATATTCTGTACCATCCATTTTGACTTCGGTTCCAGCGTACTTGCTGATCAGAACACGGTCACCCTTTTCCACTTCCATGTTGACTTCTTTTCCGTCAACCATGCCGCCGGGTCCGACAGCGACGATTTCAGCTACCTGGGGTTTTTCTTTAGCTGTGCCCGGAAGAACAATGCCACTTCTTGTCGTTTCTTCCACTTCGATCATTTTGATGACGACACGATCACCTAAAGGTTTGATTGTCATAATAAAATGCCTCCTTTATCATATGTTTTATCTGTTTTAATAAAGTTAGCACTCATTAACCAAGAGTGCTAACTCCAAAATAAATATAGGCCTTTTGCCTCGTTTTGTCAATAGGTTTTCTTATAAACAATATATCAACTACTTGTGAACTGAAGTCACAAGTCTCCAATCCAGCGCAGATGAAGAAATAAGAACGATTCCTGTCTGCTAAGTAAATCAGAGTCTCCTGTCAATAATCAGAACAGGCGGCCGGCCAGATCTGTTGAATAAACCCAGTCAAGAAAAGCTGAACGGCTGATCAGATGACTGACCGTCGCGGAATAGGGGGATAGCAGGCCAAGAACCACAACCAGGACAGTCAGCTGAAGGCCTGCGAAAGCAAGACCAACCGCTAGCCCGGCCAGACGATTTGTCAGGCCCAGCAATGGAACTTTATCTGTTACAGCGGTCAGTGACCGCGTCAGCAAATGAATCCCGATCGCGAGGACGGCAAAAGCGAAGATGAAAACAGCTGCCATTAACGCCAGGCGGAAAAGAGCTGCCGAAAACTCGGGATACGCCTGTGTGAAATCTTCATCTTGTTCCGGAATCTGCTCCATCAGCAGCATCTCAATCGCGTCCGGCAGATTCATATTTTCAATAACAGACCCAATATTGTCCTCAGATGTCCGCAAAGGCTCAAGGATGGGCTGGCTGATTCTTTCTTCGAGCGGCTGCATGAAAGGACGTTCCGAAAGCCAGGAAGAAAAGGGGCTGAGCATCAGCAAGGTTAAAATAAGTGATACTAAAATAACAGCTAGCCGGCCAAGCATATTAAACAGGCCGCGTCTGTATCCAGATATAGCGTTCAGTATAACTAAGAGTACAATAATGATATCAGTTAGCACGTTTTTCAGACCTCCAAGACCCGTTTGTACTTTTGCGTTCGCAAGCTGCTGCTGATTCACGATCTGATCTGATTACATAGACAGCAAGCTGTCATTTGACAGCAAGCTGTCTTTTGACAACGGATTTTCTTTTGACAAAAAGCCGGCCTTGACAATAAGTTGTCTTTCCTTCATCGATAAACGAAAAGGGTTAACCGCTGCTGTTCTCATCCGGGCCGGGTTGAGACGGTTTGCTTGTTTCTGAACTGGTTTGACTGACCGGTTCAGAAGATGCTGCTTCAGACTTAGTTGTTCCACTAGGGTTTGTTTCGCTTGATTCCGTTTCAGTTTCAGATTCATCAACTGAAGTCGTCGACTCAGTTGTCTCCTGGCCGCTTGTTTCAGTTGTTTCCTGCCCGGTTTCCGATGAATGGTCCGTTTCGTCATCCGAATCGGCTGAGCTTGTTGGATCAGCTACCGGTTCGGTCTCACCAGCATTATCAGGATCCTGGTGATTGTCAGCGGGTTCAGGCGTCACTTCAGGAGTTGGTTCCGGGCTTGGCTCAGGGACTGATGTTGGTGTCGGCTGCGGTACCGGTGTAGGTGTGGGCGGCACAGTCGGCAGTGGCATGCTGCTGTTTGGAGCTCCGGGTATGTCACGAACCGGGTCAAAATCAAATGTGCGGCCCCAGATAAACTCCTGCAGTTTGGGGATCATCGAGTTAAAATCAGCTCTGATCACCCAACTCGCGCGGGAATCTTCAATGAAATGCCCTTCTATCGGAATTTGCATCTGCTCAATTTGAGTATTCATTTTAGGCAGGATCTTCAGACCTAAATCCATAATCTGTCCTGGCCGAAGATTCGTCGTGATCAAACCAAGGCCTTCCGAAATCATCTGGGATTTTCTGACCATATCTACGCTCGTGAAGGCATCAAGCAGCGCCTGCATCACGATTCGCTGCCGCTCCATTCTGACATAATCACTGTCGAGCTTGCGAATACGCGCATAGCGGACAGCCTGTTTTCCGTCCAGCTGCTGCAGTCCTGGTTCAGTGATCGGATCAGGATGATTACTCTGATTAATAAAGCTGATCTCCTCTTCTGAAACATCAATCATCACACCACCCGCGGTGTCTATAATCTCTTGCATACCGCTCATGTTGACAACTATATAATGATCGATGTCGAGACGCAGCGCGTTGTTCACGGCGCGAACTGCCAGAAGCGGCCCGCCGTATACATTAGCCGCGTTTATTTTGTCTGGTTTATCCCGGCCCGGCAGATAAACCAGCACATCGCGCTGAATAGATGTTAGCTTAATCCTGCCCTGCTTCTCATTTACTGTTAAGATCATCATGGAATCAGATCGTCCGTCAAAATTTCCGGGAGCCGTTGAATCAACCCCCAGAAGCAAAATATTAATGACACCTTTTTCACTTGGGACTGGTATTTTCAGGCTTTCCTCCGTCACATCAAACTCAGACGGAAGCGTCTCATGCCTGGCATCCACCAGAGTAACCTGCCCGATC
>SLMY01000270.1 GCA_007133255.1 Clostridiales bacterium | reverse complement strand
AGCGAACGCGAGCAGAAAAAGCAGGACGCTTTTCTGACGGACTGATAAACCTTTTTTATTGATCTTGGTTTTGATCAAGTCATCGATGAACCCAGTCAGACCAAAAGTAATTGTCAGCAAAAGCAGGCTGATAAGCTGGCGCATCTCTTCGTGGCGAAACGCGAGAAAGAGCGTCACCAGCGTCAGCGGCAGAAGGAAAAAAAGGCCGCCAAAGGTAGGCGTACCGCTCTTGACATAATGAGTCCGCGGTCCATCTTCCCTCACAGTCTGGACAACCTTCAGCTTTCGCAGCAGTTTCAGTCCAAACATGCCCGCGACAGCCGTCAGCAGCAAAACCAGACCGAACGCGGTTAGAATGAGTTGAAGATGAGACAGCTCTTGAGGCATGTTAATCTCCTTTGTCCTGCAGATACTCAGTAATTGTTTCCATCGCCAGGGCACGCGACCCCTTTATTAAAACATAATCGCCCGGTTTAAGCCATGCTGTCAATTTCTGCTGTAAGGCTTCTTTATCTGTGTCATGAAGGGCATGAATCTCAGGTGCGAGCTGGTTAACTTTATTGGCAATATCAACCGCCAGATCACCCAGACAGAAAACAGCGCTGTAGCCGTATTTGACCACCGCTTCACCTACCATTTCATGCGCCTGCCGCGCGAACCGGCCCAGTTCAAGCATACTGCCCAGCACAGCGATCAGTCTGTGCCTGCCATCGGCCATAACAGCCAGTGTCTCAAGCGCTGTAACCATTGATTCCGGCGCGGCGTTGTAAGAATCATCCATCAAAGTCAGATCTTTCAGATGAATCACACGCTGACGGTTGCCGACCGGCCGATAAGCAGCCGCTCTGGCAGCAGCCTTTTCCGGATCAATGCCAAGTATAACGGCAGCTGCCAGACCAGCCAGGAGATTTCTGACCAGATGCAGCCCGGCAGCCGGCAGACTAAGGCTGAATGATTGGCCGTTCTGCTCTTTGTTTTTAGGGCCGCCGGTATCCGCGGCGTCAAGAAATCGGCTGCCCAGCCCCGTGTTCCCGATTTCATGCGTTTCTCCTGCCGCACGCCGATAAACACTGGCCCGGGCTGTTATCTGCCGTGCGCCCTGCCTGATTGTTCCGGCATACAGCCAGAGGTCAGCCTCTGGCCAGGGATTTTCAGAAATTGTGCTGAAGGCTGCCACCTGGTAAGACCGCTTCTGCCTGGCCGCGAGACTTCGCAGCCAGGGGTCGTCGGCATTGACAATCAGCCAGCCATCTGGTTTCAGCCCATCGATAATCTCCGCTTTCGCCTTAAAAATCGCCTCACGGCTGCCTAGATATTCAATATGTGACCAGCCGATCTGTGTCAGTAAAGCGATATCCGGCCTGGCGATTTTGCTCAGCAGACTAATTTCACCAGCCGCGCGCATGCCCATTTCAAGGATAATAACATCATCATCGGGCTTCGCCCGCAGCAAAGTCTGCGGCAGACCGATTTCATTATTCAAATTACCGCTTGTCTGATGTACTTTTAAAAATGATCTGAGACAGACAGCTGCCAGTTCACGGGTTGTTGTCTTGCCAACGCTGCCGCTGATCGCGATCACTGTACCTTTAAGCTGTCTGCGATAGCCGGCCGCGATCGCCTGCAGGGCATTTAAGGTATCATCTACTTCTATCCTTGGTTTTACCATGACAGATTTCCCGGGAAACCGGGCGCTTCGTTCGGTCAAAACAGCAGCGGCGCCGTTATCGAGCGCGACAGACACAAACTCATGTCCGTCAAACCGGCTGCCGCGAAGCGCGATAAAAAGGCAGCCCGGCACCAGCTGGCGCGTATCAGTAATAATGTCGGAAAAGATCAGGTCTGACGCGGTCTGGCCGGATATCTCATCCGCATAACCAGTCAGATCGCCCTTCGTCCAGTTCAAAATATCAGACAGTCTGATGCGTGCCATATCCGGCCTCCCTGTCTGATGGATTCAGGCAGCGGTCCGCTACCTCAGCGTCATCAAAATGAATCGTCTGATCTTTAAAAATCTGATAGGTTTCGTGTCCTTTGCCGGCGATGACAATCATGTCGCCCGGCTGTGCTTCCTGTATGGTTTTTTCAATAGCACAAGCCCGGTCGATTTCAACCTGATAACGGCCACCGGTTGGCTTGATGCCTGTGATAATATCGGCGATAATCAGTTCAGGATCTTCCGTCCGCGGATTATCTGATGTGATCATGGTCAGATCAGCTTTCTGCCCCGCGACGCGTCCCATCTCAAAACGCCTTGTCCGTGACCGGTCTCCGCCACAGCCAAAAACAACAATCAGCCGGTTTCGCGTATATTCACGCAGCGTGTTCAGCACATGCTCCAGGCTGGCCGCGTTATGAGCGTAGTCAACCAGGACCTGAAAATCTTTATCGGCGGGTACCGGCTGTAGTCTGCCAGGAACAGTTATATCTGCCAGGCCTTTCTGGAATGAGGCAGGCGATACACCGGTTAACCCGGCACAAGCTACAGCTGTCAGGGCATTATAGATGTTAAACTCACCCGGCATACCAACGAAAACCGTGGTCTCACCCCATGGCGTTATCAGTTCGAACTCACTGCCTATTCTCCCCTTCCAGGTTTTCTTCCTGATCTCGCGCGCACGGATATCGGCCTTTTCTGATAGACCAAATGTCAGACAGGGACCTTTGACAGCCGCTCTGACTGTTTCATAACAGTCAATATCGCGATTAACAGCAGCCTGGTGGCAGCGATCAAAAAGCAGCAGTTTCGCTGCCAGATAAGATTCCATAGAATCATGCTCATGAGGGCCGATATGGTCTTCATACAAATTGGTGAACGCGCCTATGGCATATTCACAGCCATACACACGATCAAGCATCAATCCCTGTGAGGAAACTTCCATCACACAATTGTCTATCTGATTCGCTGCCATCTCATCAAGTAATGCCTGCAGGTCATATGACTCCGGTGTTGTCCGCGTCGCGAAGCGTACCGTGTCACCGATTATGTTCGCTACGGTTCCAATAAGCCCGGTCCGCCGGCCTTCGGCCTTCAGAATCGCGCGCGTCATATAGGTCGCGGTTGTTTTTCCCTTAGTCCCGGTAATACCAAGCAGCTGCAGCTTTCCTGACGGATGGTCAAAAAAGCGGTCCGACACATGTGCCAAGCCCAGGCGCGTGTTTTCGACACGAATCCAGGGAACAGGAAGATCCGGAACCGAATCTTGAATCATGATCGCGGAAACATTCTGGTCAAGCGCCTGCCTGATATACTGATGTCCGTCGGTTATATACCCTTTAACACAAACAAAAAGCGAACCCGCACGGGCTTTTCGCGAATCATAGACAACTGAATCTATATCAATATTCAGATCATCGCTGCCAGCTTTGATATTCAGGCCTTTTACCAGTTCTGCTAGTCGCATGTTATCCAGATACTCCCGTCTTTATTCTTGATCATCTTGTGACTCTGCTTCTTGCTCAATTGTGTCATCTTCAGACGGCACGGTATCTTCATCGTGTTCATGGCCGTCGGCATCATCTTCAGATGTGTGTGTATGTTCTTCTACCGCTTCAAAGCGGATTGAAACAAGACTGCCGCGGCGAAGATGCGTTATGATCTCATTCTCATCACTGTCAGGATCAGCGTCCGGGTCATCTGCGGAATCGGTGTCAGAAAGGTCCTGTCCGGCTTCATCGCCGGTCAGGTTCTGCTCCGATGAAGCCTGTTCATTCAGCTGTTCAAATGTAGACAGGGGGCTTTGCTCTACAGCCAGACCCAGACTGTTGCCGATAATCTCAATATTAAGACCACTTTCAGCTGCGGAACGGATACATTCGTGAACATTCTTACCTTTGAAGTCGGGTATAACCACCTCATCATCCTCCGGATCTTCAACCGGATAAAGGAAAACCAGACTCTTGTCATGCAGCTCAGTACCTGCCTGCGGCCACTGGGATTCCACCACAGTACCATCACCCATGGCAGGATCACCAGCCTGCGCTCTAAACCCGCGGTCTGATAAGGTTCTGCTCGCCTGAGCATAGGTCATACCTGCAACATTCGGCAACGCTGACCTGGCGCTCAGCCTTGAGATATCTGAGTCGCTGTATTCTCTGGCTACGCCCATGTATTCCAGAATACGCTCCACCATTCTTCCATTCACCGCGGCGGCTATGCCTGATGAAAGCTTCTGGTCCTCGGGCTTGTGCAGGACAACCAGCGCGACGATTTCCGGATTATCTGCCGGCGCTAGGGAGACAAAAGACAAAGAGTAGTAGTCATCCGGGTCTTCAGTCGCTTCACCTGTAACCGATATGCCCTCAACATAAGTGGATGTACTCGTTTTACCGGCGACAGAATATCCTTCCACATAGGCACGCGTTCCTGTCCCGTAAAGCACAACCCCCTTAAGAAGCTCTCTGGTTCTGGCCGCGGTTATTTCCGACATAACTTTGCGAACCGT
>SLMY01000225.1 GCA_007133255.1 Clostridiales bacterium | reverse complement strand
GATGGTTGGCTGCTTCATAGCCCCATAACGGACTTTTACCGCCAAATGAAGCGCCATGTGCGGCACACTAAAAAAAGAACCATCGGTGAGACAGTTCTTTCATTAACGCTGATCATGTCCCGTATCTTCAGTACAGACCAGAAGAATGGATATCCACCAGCTGCAAAGCCGGGGCCAGGTCAGTATAGTCACGAAACTTTTTGAGATATTGCTGCGGCAGTCTTTTATGAACGGGCTTTATTTAAAGCTTTCGCCATTCTTGACTTTTTCCGCGATACATTTTTCTTATGTAAATATCCTTTAGCAGCAGCCCGATCAAGGCTTGCCTGCGTATCTTTGAACAGTTTTTCTCCATCGCTGACTGATTCAGTCATGGCGGCCCGGGTTTTTTTAACCTGAGTACGTAATTCACTGCGTTTGCCCTTGTTCGCAATTGTTTTTTTATTGGCAACTTTGACACGCTTCATCGCAGATTTAATATTCGGCATACACTCACCTCCCGCCTGGACATTCTGTAGCTGTTTAAGCACTCGAGTATTCTACCATGTTCATTCGGGCGATGCAAGGCTGTTCATTGATTTTAATATGAAAATCGGCCGCATCATGGTATGATAATATAAAATAAACTGATGACGTGAATTTAAATTACCGGTCTTACCGGCTATACAAGATAAATATTCCAGAAAAGAACAGAACAATCTGACCGTTCTAGATATCTATCTGAAATTAGTTGAAAGCCTGACGCCAATCATTTATAAGCTTTATCACAAGATCCTTTATATTCTAGGAGGAATAATTTAATGACAAAAAATGTTAAGCCTGCTGATTCCGAGTCAGCAAAGGCAAACAAGAAGAAAAACGCGCAGCCTGATAAGAATCGTTCGGCAGGCACAGCTTCACTGGCTGCTTCAAGAAGAAGAAAGAAAAAAAGCAGCCAGGGGAATCAGAGTGACAGTCCTTCGGGCAAGGCTGACAGCCAGGAGCAGACCGGAACAAGAACGGCTGGCAGAAAAAGGCCCCAGACAAGTAAAAACAGGCAGTCTGACAGCCAGAAGGCACCAAAACAAAAACAGCAGAATCACAGTCAGCAGCAGAGCAGGAAGAAGCCTTCTGAAGCAGTTCCGAATCAGGCAAAGAGCCGGTCTTCACAGCGCAACCGGAAAAAATCAGCAAAAGTGAGACAGGCGCAGTCCGCTCAATCTGACAAACTGAAAATAATCCCGCTGGGCGGTATGCGTGAGATCGGTAAAAACCTGACTGTTTACGAGTATGGGCAGGATATGATTATTGTAGACTGCGGGATCGCGTTTCCTGATGAGGATATGCCCGGTATTGATGTGGTCATACCCGATTTCTCATATGTTCTGCAAAATAAAGATCGCCTGAGAGGCATCTTTCTCACACATGGCCACGAGGATCATATTGGCTCGCTTGCCTGGCTGTGCAAGGATGTCAATGTTCCGGTTTACGGCAACAAATTAACTATCGCGCTGGCCCGGCAGAAAATTGAAGACCGCGGCACCGGTGTTAAAGGCGTTCAGCTGAATACGATCACATGCGGCACCGTTTATGAAGCGGGTTGTTTTCAAGTCGAGTTCATTCACACAAATCATAGCATCGCGGACGCTAATTGCCTGGTAATCAGAACACCTGCCGGTATCATCTTCCACACAGGTGACTTCAAAATTGATTTCACACCTATCTATGGCAATCCGATCGACCTGACCAGGATAGCTGAGATTGGTTCTGAGGGTGTTATGCTCATGTTCTGCGAAAGCACGAATGTAGGTGTCAAAGGTTATTCACCGTCAGAAAGCACGGTTGGCGAGACATTCGTCGATCTGTTTGCTAAAGCGGAAGGCCGCATTTTTGTAGCCACATTTTCATCGCATGTTTTCCGTGTCCAGCAGATCATCACGGCCGCTGAGCGATATGGCCGGAAAGTAGCGCTGCTGGGCCGCAGTATGCTCAATGTATTTGACGCTGCCAGTTCTCTTGGCTACCTGACTATGAGGGAAGACACACTGGTTGACATTAATCAGATAGATAACTACCCTCCTGAGAAGGTTGTGCTGATCACAACCGGTTCACAGGGAGAACCGATGTCTGCCTTGACACGAATGGCTTTTTCCGAACATCGTACGGTTGAGATTCAGAAGGGTGATACAGTCATTTTGTCATCCAGTCCTATTCCGGGTAATGAGAAGCCTATTTACCGGGTTATTAACGAGCTTTTCAGGCGCGGCGCACGTGTTGTTTATGAGTCACTGGCGGATATACATGTCTCCGGCCATGCTTACCGTGAAGAAATAAAGCTGATGCATCGACTGGTTAAGCCAAAGATGTTTATCCCGGCGCATGGTGAATACCGGCACCTTTACCAGCACGCCGAGCTGGCCCATGAACTTGGTCTGGGCTGGGACAGTATTTTTATCTTAAACAATGGTGATATTTTCGAGACGGATGGCACCAAAGCCGACATCACCGGCTTTACAAACGCTGCCGGTGTGATGATTGATGGTTCAGGCATGGGTGATGTTGATAATCTTGTGCTTCAAGATCGCCTGCTGCTGGCCGATGATGGTGTTGTTTCCGTTTTTCTGGCTGTTAACCAGAAAACAGGCGCGATGATTGGAGAGCCTGACATACAGGCCCGGGGCTTCATCTACGAAAGCGACACCAATCGTATTACCCAGGACTGCCGCAAAAGGGTCCGGACTTTTGTTCAGCGGGCTGAAGCCTCAGACAAGCCGCTGGCAGCCATGATACGCAGCGGCGTCCTTCGTGATCAGCTGCGTGATCTGCTGTTTCAGAAAACAAGACGTCGTCCGGTTATTCTCGTCTCACTCATTGAAATCTAGCTAAACCGCGCTCAGGCAGATCAGGCGGAGCAGGCCGCGGCCATATGCTTATATGAGCCCGCTGCTAAGCCGTACTGAGAATGGTTAAGGCAAAATCGTTCTGCCGGACTTAAAATGGTTCAATATAGTGTTACGTAATGCCCGCAAAAACGCGCAGTGAATGTTAATCCACTGCGCGTTCTTTTGCAGATCATTCGTATATGCATGATCAATCAAGATCAGCCGGTCCTTACAGCACCAGATGATCAGATGCGCTCACCTAATCTGTGCCTCAATCAGAAAGCCTGTTGTCAGGCATTCTTAATCGCATCCAGAGCGGCTTCCGCTGCGGACGCGGCATCAGGTGTATATATATCCGCACCAATACTCTTGGCAAAAGCATCATTAACAGGAGCACCACCCACCATGATCGTCACTTTGTCGCGGATACCAGCGGCTTCAGCTGCCTCAACAACGTTTTTCATTTCACCCATAGTGGTTGTCAGAAGGGCTGAGCAGCATATCAGCTGAGCTTCGTTATCAACAGCGGCTGACACAAAATCTTCTGCCGCCACATCAGTCCCAACATCAATAACTTCTATGCCTTTCCCTTCCAGCATCATACCTACCAGGTTTTTGCCGATATCATGAAGGTCACCTTTAACCGTTCCCAGTACGGCTTTACCGGCTGCCTGGACACCATCTTCAACCAGTATCGGTTTCAGGATTTCTGTACCAGCTTTCATGGCACGAGCTGCTATCAGCACATCAGGAACATACACTTCATTGTTCTTGAATTTGACACCGATAATGTTCATGCCAGCAAGAAGTCCTTCATTAAGAACCTTTTCCGCTGATACGCCAGCGTCAACCGCTTCCTGTACCATTGCCTTGACATCTTTGGCCTTGCCTTTTTGCAGAGCCTGTGAAATGTTGTTTAAAATCTCCATATACTAGTTCCTCCTGTTATTCTAAAGGCTTTACTTTGCCTCTGGACTCACGATATTTGCCCGGTGTTGTTCCGGTCATTCTCTTAAACACTTTTGAAAAATAACTTTGTCCTTCAAATCCTATCATTGTTGATATGTCGACCAGTGGAATCTTCTCATTCAAAAGCAGCTTTTTCGCGGCTTCTATTCTGATCTGGTTTACATAAATATTAAAGTTTTCTCCCATTTCCTCTTTAAAGATCCTGCTGAAATAAGCTGGACTGAGAAAGACATGAGCAGCGGCTTCCTCGAGTGTAATTTTCTTCATGTAGTTCTGCCTGATATAATTGACAGCCTGATAGATCACATCAGCATGCTTCACATTCGTCATGTTAAAAACCTGGTCGGTAAACCTGGCCATGACCGCGGAAAGCCAGTAAGCGATCTCATCTATATTCCTGAACTGACTGATTTTATTCAGATAGGTATAGTTCAGGCCAAAGATCTGCATGACGTCAGCACCGCCCTTGATAGCCGCCCGGGACAACAGAACAACTAATTCCATCACCCTGGCCCGCATCACTTCAATGCTGCCGCTGCTCGAAAAGAATATGTGCCCCATAATCTCGTTAAGAATTTTTTGTGATCCCTGTTTATCACCTACTTCAATTAAGTCAAGCAGCTGGTCTTCCTTTTCTATCGGATAGGCCATT
>SLMY01000276.1 GCA_007133255.1 Clostridiales bacterium | reverse complement strand
TTTGCTTATAACCTGCTGGCTCTTTAGCTGAGTGCTTTTTTGTTAGTTGTGTCCGCCGCGGTCTTTGAAAATGATTTAGCCAGCGCTTTTGTGATGGCGGTACCGGCTATCATGGCGACTACCGCCTCAACAGCCGCGTTAACGGTTACCAGAACACCTATAATCGCGATGATTGAGTCACCAAAACTACGTAAAACCTCCGAGGAACCAAAAAACAAAATCATGGCACCAACGAAAAGTATGGTGTTCAGTACAGCGCCGCTTAAGGCAGCTGCCGTGAAAGACAAAAGCCTGGTTCGATCACGGCTGGATAATACCCGAAAGATAATGCCAACCGCGTAGCCCATGATTATTCTGGGTGCCATGGCTAAAATGAAAGATAAAACCGGACTGATCGCCAGAAAGGCGACGCCTAGAGGATTGCTGAAAAAGAGGATAAAACTTGTCAGACCAAAAATACCGCCCAGAAAGGCACCATGTTTTGGACTGATCAGGATAGCCCCGACAACAACGGGTATCGTCAGGAAAGTAATTTCCAGCGGCCCCACTCTCAGGTAGCCAAGGGGTGTGAAAGCCATTAGAATGATGATTGCTGTCAGTACGGCCGTTTGTACCATCCGCAGCGTTTTAGGGTCTGTTTGTTTGTTCATGTTCAAGTCTCCTTTCGCTCTCGCCTCAAATTCATGAGTGCAAGGCTATATGGTTTATTTATTAAAGCTGCTTAGCTTCAACATCACTTTCTCTGGCCAGATTATTCTTTCGCCGTCTGCTAAGCTGATAAATTCTCTTCAGGCCCAGCAAGGTTAAATCTGGTTCGTACAGGACATGACAGGTCTGGTCGATCAGAGGCAGGACCTGCTCCGCGTAAGCACCACCCGCGACAACCGTTATCTGGTCAACATCCCAGTCTTTTTTAATCCGGCCAAGCAGGCCTTCAATCATCGCGGCGTGGCCATGAACCACCCCGCTGACCATCGCGTCTACTGTGTTTCTGCCCAGTAACGCTTTGGGTTTATCAAGGGCCACCTTTGGCAGCTCTGCTGTCTTGGCGGCCAGCATCTGCAGCGACGCGTCCAGTCCGGGACAAATCATCACACCCGCCAGTTCTCCTCGAGCGTTCATCCCGGTGATTGTTGTCGCGGTGCCCATCGACAAGACCACCTGCGGGTATTCGGCAATCACGCCAGCGGCAACGCAGTTCGCGACAATATCAGCGCCCAGCTGCGACGGAATCTCTGTCTTGATATTCAGCCCGGTTTTTACACCCGGCCCTACCTGCAAAGCCTCAATACCTGTCAATTTATGGACCGCTTCAGTTAAAACCGCGTTCATGGGACGGACAACCGAGGCAATAACCGCGCCGTCAATGGCATCGGGTCTGACATGATACATATCCAGCAGGCCTGACAGTAAAATAGCGTACTCATCTGCCGTTTTCTCGCTGACCGTCGCTATTTTTGAATGAAAGACTTTCCTGTTCTCATCGAAAAGGCCAAAAGCAATATTCGTGTTGCCGATATTACAAGCCAATAGCATACGCGCCACCACTTTACTCAATCTGCCGGTCAGTTACCCTTTATTAATCTACTATTATACGCCGGATTTTGAACTGACGCAAATAACACGGCCGTGCCTGGTACGATCCTAAAAAAGCACCACACTTTGCCCTGCGCGTCAGATCTTTCACTATTTTTATACCACGCGGTTTTCGCTGCGCTTTTCGCTGCGGTTTTTGCCTTTTTCATGGAATTTCACCCTCCCGGGAAAGGATTTTTTTGCTCGATGACAACAGATAAAAGTGATATAATGATTGAAATAGGTAAAAATGGAAAAGATATCCTGCCGGGCCTGACAATATCTTTCATTTGCTTTGAATGTCTGGTCGTTCTAAGGATTTTTTCCAAAACAATACACATACAAGATAGATATACGAGGAGGTTATTTTATGAGCAGAGTCTTTAATTTTTCAGCTGGACCTTCTGTTTTACCGCTCAAAGTACTTGAAAAAGCAGCAGGGGAAATGACAGACTATCGCGGCAGCGGCCAGTCGGTCATGGAAATGAGTCACCGCTCTCCTGTTTATGAGTCCATTATTTCCGAGACAGAGCAGCTGCTGCGTACAAATATGCAGATACCGGGTCATTACAAGGTCTTATTTTTGCAGGGGGGCGCTACAACGCAGTTTGCCGCTGTGCCGCTCAACCTGATGAATCACTCGGGTAAAGCTGATTATGTCATCAGTGGTCAATTTTCTCAAAAAGCCGCCGCAGAAGCCGAGCGGTTTGGTGATGTGCACGTGCTGGCCAGCAGTGCCGATAAGAATTTCACTTATGTCCCTGCGTTCTCAGCTACTGATATCAGGCCGGATGCTGATTATGTCCATATCTGTCTGAATAACACCATTTTCGGAACCCGTTTTTCAGAAATTCCCGATACCGGTCAAATACCTCTGGTGGCGGACCTTTCTTCCTGCGTTTTATCCGAACCCATCGATATTTCCAGGTTCGCTCTGGTATACGCCGGCGCGCAGAAGAACATGGGACCGGCCGGTTTAACCGTTGTGATTGTTCGTGAAGACCTGATCGGCAACGCAAAAGATTGCACACCTTCTATGCTCGATTATAAAATAGCGGCAGATCATGACAGTATGTATAACACCCCGCCCTGCTACGCGATTTATATGGCAAAGCTGGTTCAGGAATGGCTTCGTGACGATATAGGCGGCCTCGAGAACATGGCTGTGATTAATCGCAGAAAAGCGAAAAAGCTATACGATGCAATTGACGCGTCTTCTGTCTTCAAGGCATCCGCAGAAAAAGCAAACCGTTCTATTATGAATGTAACCTTCATAACCGGTGATAAAGAGCTTGATCAAGCTTTCTGTACAAAAGCCGAAAAAGAAGGTCTGGTTAATCTCAAGGGCCATCGCAGTGTTGGCGGTATGAGGGCTTCTATCTATAACGCGATGCCCGAAGAAGGCATTGAAGCGCTCACAGCTTTCATGAAGGAGTTTGAGTCAAATGTTTAAAATCAAGACGCTGAACAAGATATCAGAGAATGGACTGGCTCTGTTTAATCAGGAAAAGTACGAAATCAGCAGTGAAATAGAAAATCCCGACGCGATTCTCGTCCGTTCCGCGCCATTACATGATATGTCATTCCCGCCAGACCTAAAAGCAGTAAGCCGCGCGGGCGCCGGTGTTAACAATATTCCGGTTGAGCGCTGTACGGAAAACGGGATTGTTGTGTTTAATACACCCGGAGCGAACGCCAACGCTGTTAAGGAGCTGATGATCGCGGCGCTTTTGCTTGCCTCACGAGATATCGCCGGTGCCATAGACTGGGTTAGAAGTCAGCCCGATGATATTGATTTACCTAAAGCTGTGGAAAAAGGCAAAAGCATGTTTGCCGGCCCGGAACTGATGGGCAAATCCCTGGGTGTTTTCGGCCTGGGCGCTATAGGGGTTATGGTCGCCAATACAGCCGTTTCGCTTGGCATGGAAGTGTATGGCAATGACCCTTATATAACCGTTGACAGTGCCTGGATGCTGTCTCGCAGTGTGAAACGGGCCGCCGACCCGCAGATCATCTTTGATAATTGTGACTATATCGCGATTCATGTACCTTCTAATCCGGAAACAAAACATTTCATAAACGAAGAAAAAATTGCTTTAATGAAACCAGGTGTGCGCGTCATTAATCTGTCACGGGCAGACTTAGTAGATGATGAAGCCATGGCAAAAGCTCTGGATAGCGGTAAAGTAGCTCGTTATGTTACCGACTTCCCTACAGCAGCTGCGATGAAAATGAAAAACGCCATAGCGATCCCTCATCTGGGCGCGTCAACACCTGAAAGTGAAGAAAACTGCGCCGTAATGGCCGTACGTGAGTTGATCGATTATCTGGAAAACGGCAACATAAAAAACAGTGTCAACTTTCCCAATCTGGTTAATCCAAAGGGTGGTGACGAAAGTATTTGTGTTATCCATAAAAATATACCTACCATACTGGCACAGATTTCAGCGGCGCTCTCTAATGAAAAGCTGAACATTGAAAATCTGTCCAGCCGCAGCAAACAAGATATTGCCTATTCTGTTTGTGAGATATCTGGTAAATGTCCGCAAGTCGTTATTGACAACTTGAAAATGGTAGAAGGTATTATCAGGGTTCGTATTATTAACAACCGCTGATCAGCAAGCTCAGGCAGCAGAGCATTAAGTAATCTGTTTTAAGTCATTATCAGGAGGCCGACATGGCGAAAGTATCTCTTCAAGGACGTGGATCTGTATATGAGACAGTTAATTTACTCAGTCGCGACATTCAAAACAGCGGATTATCCTGTACACTGGTAGACTCAGTAGAACGAACAACCGGCGAGGTAACCATTTACGTTATGGTATTCGAGAAATACTATATGCGCACCTCAAACCGGGCCAGCCTGACGGTTGTAGTCAGCGGCGATAACGATACCGTTTACGTAGACGCGATTGGCGCCGGAGGCGGCCAGGGCGCAATTTTTCGGTTT